>NZ_SISL01000020.1:0-36619 GCF_004307965.1 Verrucosispora sp. SN26_14.1
GCGTGACGCTGCTGCGGGCCGAGCCGGCCGTGCTGCGCCGCCAGACCGGACTGGGCGCGGAGGCCGCCCGCGCCCGGGAGATCCTGCGTCAGGTCGCCGGTCTGCACCGCCCCGGCCACCCACCGGCCCGGTGAGCCGGCGCCGCAGACTCAGGCCAGCAGCTTGGCGTACGCGGGCTTGATGACCTCGTCGATGATCCGGAGCCGCTCGTCGAACGGGATGAAGGAGCTCTTCATCGCGTTGATGGTGAACCACTGCACCTCACGCCAGCCGTAGCCGAACGCCTCGCAGAGCAACGCCATCTCCCGGGACACCGAGGTGCCGCTCATCAGCCGGTTGTCGGTGTTCACGGTGACCCGGAACCGCAGGTCACGCAGCAGCCCGATGGGGTGCTCGGCGATCGACGCAACGGCACCGGTCTGCACGTTGGACGACGGGCAGAGCTCCAACGGGATCCGCTTGTCCCGCACGTACGCGGCCAGCCGGCCGAGCACCGGCTCCGCGCCGACGGTGATGTCGTCCACGATGCGTACGCCGTGGCCCAGCCGGTCGGCTCCGCACCACTGGATCGCCTGCCAGATGGAGGGCAGCCCGAACGCCTCACCGGCGTGGATCGTGAAGTGGAAGTTCTCCCGCTGGAGGTACTCGAAGGCGTCCAGGTGCCGGGTGGGCGGGAAACCGGCCTCGGCACCGGCGATGTCGAACCCCACCACCCCGTGGTCGCGATGGCGAACCGCCAGCTCCGCGATCTCCTGCGAGCGCGCCGCGTGCCGCATCGCGGTGAGTAGCGTGCCGACCCGGATCGGCGTACCGGCCTCGGCGGCGAGCGCACTGCCCTCGACGAACCCGGCCAGCACCGCCTCGACCACCTCGTCCAGGCTCAGACTGCGTTCCAGGTGCTGCTCCGGGGCGAAGCGCACCTCCGCGTAGACCACCCCGTCCGCGGCGAGGTCCAGTGCGCACTCCCGGGCCACCCGGCGCAGCGCCGGAGCGGTCTGCATCACGGCCACGGTGTGCGCGAACGTCTCCAGGTAGCGCTCCAGCGAACCCGAGTCGGCCGCCGCCACGAACCAGCGCCCCAGCTCCGCCGGGTCGGTGGTGGGCAGCTCGTGACCGACCTCGGCGGCCAGCTCGACGATCGTCGCGGGCCGCAGACCGCCGTCCAGGTGGTCGTGCAGCAACGCCTTCGGCGCCTTGACGATGTCCTCATACCCGATGTTCGCGGCCATGACCAGACCCTAGTCCGCAGCGGACCGCTGGGTACGCTCGGGAGCGTGGATCTGGCCTGCGACCTGCTGTGGTGATGGAAACTCGCGTCGTCGAGCGGCTGCGTTGCCCGGTCTGCGCAGACCCACTGGGCGAGGTCTCCGCCGGTGCCGCCGGCACGTTGACGTGTCCGCGTCGGCACAGCTTCGACATCGCCCGGCAGGGCTACGTCAACCTGCTCGCCGGCCGCGCCCCGCACGGCGGGGACAGCGCGGAGATGGTCGCCGCACGGGCGGACTTCCTCGCCGCCGGCCACTACGACCTGATCTCCGCCGCCCTCGCCGAGGCCGCCACCCGCGTCACCGGGCAGGCCGCCACCCCGCACCCAGGTGTCCCGCGCTGCCTTTGCTCTGCTTCAACGGACGCACCGGTTTCCGGGCGTGTCTGTTGCGCCGAGGTAAGCAGAGCAAAGGGGCCGCACCAGGATGTCCCGACCGACGACGTCGGGGCGTACCCGCTGGTGGTGGAGGCGGGCGCCGGCACCGGTCGGCACCTCGCCGCGGTGCTGGCGGCGCTGCCGGCGGCCGTCGGTCTCGCCCTGGACGTCTCGAAGCCCGCGCTGCGCCGGGCCGCCCGGGCGCACCCCCGGATCACCGCGGCGGTCGCCGACACCTGGCAGCGTCTGCCGCTGACGGACGCGTCGACGGCGCTGCTGCTGAACGTCTTCGCGCCCCGCAACGGCGCCGAGTTCCACCGGGTCCTCGCACCGACCGGGCGGCTGCTGGTGGTGACGCCGGCCGTCGACCACCTCACCGAGCTGGTCGACGCGCTCGACCTGCTCCGGGTCGACCCGGCCAAGGCGGACCGGGTCGCCGCCGGCCTCGGCGGGCACTTCGTCGAGGAGTCGCACACCGCGCACCGACAGGAGCTGCGCCTGACCGGTGCGGACGTGCGGACACTCGTCGGCATGGGACCGAGCGCCTGGCACACCGACCCGGCCGGGCTGGCCGACCGGATCACCGCCCTCGGCGAGCCGGTCCGGGTGACCGTCTCGGTCCGGCTCGGCGTGTACCGCCCGCGTCCCTAGGTGGAGAGGTCGACCTCTTCCCAGCCCGGGGGCTCGTCGTGGTACGGCCCGCGCAGCATCACCGCCCACTCCAGCGCCCAACGGCGCTGGCCGATGGCGTTGGCGTCCACCAGCCCCGGCAACAACCGCCCGGCCCGGCTCACCTCCAGGTACGCCCAGTCCAGGCAGTAGTGCAGGTCAAGCAGGGCGGCGGCGTCGGCCGGATGCTGCGGCGCGGTCAGGATGCGGGCCTGCCAGCGCCGGAAGGTCTCCCCCTCGACGATGTTCGGCAGACGCTCCACCAGCCGCTCGTCCACCGGCAGCGTGGGATCGAGCTGCTTGGTCAGGCCGAGCACCCAGGTCAGGGCGAAGAGCGCGTCGTGGTGCAGCACGAACGAACGGTGGTCGCCCTTGGCGCCGGTGACGAACTGGAACTCCGGCGGGGTGACCATCTCCAACAGGTGCGACGCCAGCAACCAGCTCATCGCCGCCTGCGGCGGCATACCGAAGCAGCGCGCCTGGATCAGGTGCAGGACGGCGATCCGCGCCTCGACCTCCGGGGTCGGCCGCAACTCGATCTCGTCGCCGGGCTCCCACACCAGCGGGAACTGCGGTGGCGGCAGTGGCAGCCGCAGCCGGGACAGCTCCTCCAGGCTCGCTTCACGCACCTCGCGAGGGTCGGGAGCAGGCACGATCACGGCAACATCCCTGTCTGGTCATGATGTCTCGGGCGCCGATTGTCCCCCCTGGCCTGCGAGGATAGCGGCCAGACCGGCCCGGCACCATGGGGCGCGACCAGGGCGGACTCACTCCACCCGTTCGAGGACCAGTGGATTCGGGACCGACGGTGTCGCCGCGAGAGTCACCGCCCGGGCCGCCTCCGCCAGCGCCCCCGGAATCCTCTCCGGACTCTCGGAACGCAGCTCGTAGAGAGGGTCACCGGCCCGCACCGGGTCACCGGGCCGCTTGTGCAACAGCACCCCGGCGGGGACGCTGACCGGGTCCTCCTTGCGCGCCCGGCCGGCGCCGAGCCGCCACGCGGCCACCCCCATGGCGTACGCGTCGACGGTCGCGACGTAGCCGTCCGTCTCGGCGCGCACCACCTCGACCTCGGGCGCGGTGGGCATGGGCGCGTCGGGGTCACCGCCCTGTGCGCGGATCATCGACCGCCACACGTCCATCGCCCGCCCGTCGCGCAGGGCGGCGGCGGGATCGGCGTCGGGCAGCCCGGCGGCGTCGAGCATCTCCCGGGCCAGTGCCAGCGTCAGTTCCACCACGTCGGCCGGGCCACCGCCGGCCAGCACCTCGACCGACTCGGTGACCTCGACCCCGTTGCCGATGGCCAGGCCGAGCGGCGTCGACATGTCGGTGAGCAGGGCGACCGTGCGGACGCCGTGCGCGCCGCCCAGCTCCACCATGGTCCGGGCCAGCTCACGGGCATCGTCGACCGACTTCAT
Source organism: Verrucosispora sp. SN26_14.1 (assembly GCF_004307965.1). NCBI lineage: Bacteria > Bacillati > Actinomycetota > Actinomycetes > Micromonosporales > Micromonosporaceae > Micromonospora > Verrucosispora sp. SN26_14.1. The sequence goes on from NZ_SISL01000020.1 coordinate 3,730, forward strand.
GAACGCGCCGGAGCCGACCTTCACGTCGAGGACCAGCGCGCCGGTGCCCTCGGCGATCTTCTTGCTCATGATCGAGCTGGCGATCAGCGGGATCGCCTCGACCGTGCCGGTGACGTCCCGCAACGCGTACAGCTTGCGGTCGGCCGGGGCCAGCCCCGACCCGGCGGCGCAGATCACCGCCCCGAGATCGCGCAGTTGGGCGGTGAACTCCTCGTTGCTCAGCGCGGCCCGCCAGCCCGGGATCGACTCCAGCTTGTCCAGCGTGCCGCCGGTGTGCCCGAGGCCGCGCCCGGAGAGCTGCGGCACCGCCGCGCCACACGCGGCCACCAGTGGGGTGAGCGGCAGGGTGATCTTGTCACCGACACCGCCGGTCGAGTGCTTGTCCACGGTCGGCCGGGACACCGACGACAGGTCGAGCCGCTCGCCGCTGGCGATCATCGCGGCCGTCCACCGGGCGATCTCCGGTCCCGTCATGCCGTTCAGCAGGATCGCCATGGCCAGCGCCGACATCTGCTCGTCGGCCACCGCCCCCCGGGTGTACGCGTCCACCACCCAGTCGATCTGCGCGTCGGAGAGCACTCCCCCGTCCCGCTTCGCCCGAATCACGTCAACCGCAGTAAACACACTCACCCTTGAGTCCCATCCCACCGCACCGGAATCTCCACCGGCGGCTCACCCTCACCGGCCCAGAAGATCGTCCCCGACGCGTCCACCACCACGACCCGGGGCGTACGCGCCAACCCCCAGGTGATCGCCTCCGCCGGGTCGTCCCAGGTCGGCGCCTCCTCCAGCACCCCGGTCTCGGCGCCCGCGTCGTCGCCGGCCGACCGTTCCCAGTAGGCCGTCCAGATCTGCTGGCCGGCGGAGAGGTCGGGGTGCACGAAGACGGTGCCGCGTCCGCGCCAGGCGGCCAGTCGGTCGGGGACCACCGGCACCGGCCGTTCCCGGGTGACCGCGTCGAGGTCGGCCACGTCGAAGGCGTGCGGCAGCAGCTCCGCCATCCGCAGCGGACCGCCCCTGGCCTCGATCAGACACTCCGGCCCGCCCTGTTCCCAGAGCAGTTGCCGGCAGCGCCCGCACGGCATCAGCGGCTCACCGGTGGCGTCGACGCAGGACAGCGCGACGATCCGGCCTCCGCCGGTGGCGTGCAGCGAGGAGACCACGCCGCACTCGGCGCAGAGCACCACACCGTACGCGGCGTTCTCGACGTTGCAGCCCACCACGACCCGGCCGTCGTCGACGAGTGCCGCCGCGCCCACCGGGAACTTCGAGTACGGCACGTACGCGTGCCGCATCACCTCGGTGGCGGCGGCGCGCAACCGCGCCCAGTCGATCTCCATGCTGCGCTCCCCTGGATCAGCCCTTGATGTACGGCTTGCCGTCGGCGGCGGGTGCCCGGACCCGGCCGACCAGCCCGGCCACGGCCAGGATCGTCGCCAGGTACGGCAGCATGGCCAGGAACTGGCCGGGGATGATGCTGTTGATCGCGCCCAGGTAGGTGGCCAACTGGTCGGCGAAGCCGAAGAAGAGCGCGGCGAGCAGCGCCCCCGTCGGGCTCCACCGACCGAAGATCAGTGCGGCCAGGGCGATGAAGCCCTTACCGCCGATCATGTTCTTGGTGAACGAGTAGAGCGCCAGCGTGTACGACGCGCCGCCGATGCCGGCCACCACCCCGGCCAGCAGTACGTTGCGGTAGCGCACCCGCAGCACCTTCACGCCCAGGGTGTCCGCCGCCGTCGGGTGCTCGCCGACCGAGCGGGTCCGCAGACCCCACCGGGTGCGGAACAGCGCGATGTGGATCACGAGCACCAGCAGCAGGGCGAGATAGAGGAAGATGTTCGCCTGGAACAGCGCCGGCCCGAGGACCGGGATGTCGGAGAGCAGCGGGATCTCCCAGTTGCTGAACCGGGGAGCGCTGTTGTAGCGCGCCGCGTCGGTCTGCATCAGCCGCTCGTAGAGGAAGCCGGTGATGCCGACCGCGAGCAGGTTCAGCACGATGCCCATGACCACCTGGTCGACCAGGTAGCGGATGCAGAAGACGGCGAGCAGCAGCGAGATGAACGCGCCGCCGATCGCGGCGGCGACCAGGCCCACCCAGATGCTGCCGCTGATGCTGCCGAACAGCGCGCCGCTGAACGCGCCCATCAGCAACTGACCCTCGATGGCCACGTTGACCACGCCGGAGCGCTCGCAGAGCACACCGGCCAGCGCACCGAAGATCAACGGCAGGGCGAGCAGGAACGTGCCGCGCACGATGTTGACCAGCGGCATGAAGTTCTGCCCGGTCGGTGCGGCGGAGACCTGCCAGCAGAGGAAGGAGAGCACGAAGGCGACCAGACCGACGGCGAGCACCGGGACGAACCAGCGCTTCGGCAGGCGGGTGGCGAGCATCGCCACCCCGGCGGCCAGCGCGATCAGTCCGAAGAGGACCGCGCCGACCGTCCCGTGGATCTCCAACGCGGCCCCGGCGGAGTCCTCGCTGAGCGTGAAGCGGGCCTGCTCACCGGTGGCGAGCGCGCCGAACAGCACGGTGGCCAGCAGGCCGAGGGCCGACAGCACCAGGCCCACCTTGCGGGTCCGGGTCCAGAAGCCCTCGTCGACCTGCGCGACCGCGACGTCGGGGACGGCCATGGTGGACATGCCTCACCAGCCCTTCGCGAGGCTCGTCTGCAACCGGGCGGCGCGGGCCGCCCGGAGCTGGAAGATCGCCTTCACCAGGGCCGGCGCGGCGATGAAGATGACGATCAGCGCCTGGAGCACGGTGACCAGCTCCAGCGAGATCCCCGAGTACGACTGCATCCGGTTGCCGCCGGCCTGCAACGCGCCGAAGAGCAGCGCGGCCAGCGCCACTCCCCACGGTTTCACGCGACCGAGCAGGGCTACCAGGATGCCGTCGAAGCCGATCTGCGCGACCACCAGCGGGGTCAGGGCGGCGGCCGTGGTGCCGAGCACCATCTGCGAGCCGCCCAGTCCGGCCAGCGCCCCGGCGAAGACCATGATCAGCACGTACGTCCGGGTGACGCTGATGCCGGCGGTGCGGGCGGCGTCCGGGTTGGCGCCGACCGCGCGCAGCTCGAAGCCGAGCGTGGAGCGGTTGAGCAGCCAGGCGACCGCCAGGGTGGCCAGCACGGCGAGGATGATCCCGGCGTGCGCCCGCAGCCCGTCCCCGAACAGCCGCGGCAGTTGGGCCGAGGCGTCCACCGGCCGGCTGATCGCGTCGGTGCGGTTCGGGTCCTGCACGCCGTTCTGCACGATCAGCCAGGTCAGGAAGTAGACCGCGATGTAGTTGAGCATGATCGTGTTGATCACCTCGTGGGCGCCGGTCCGCGCCTTGAGGATGCCGGGGATGAAACCCCAGATCGCGCCGCCGACCGCACCGGCCAGCACCGCGACCAGCAGGTGCAGGCCGGGCGGCAGCGGCAGCAGGAACCCGGCGAGCGCGGCCAGGATCACGCCCATGGTGGCCTGACCCTGGGCACCGATGTTGAACAGGCCGCCCCGGAAGGCGAGCGCTACCGACAGGCCGGTGAAGACCAGCGGCGCGGTGTAGGTGAGCGTCTCCGAGATGGGGCTCAGCGCCGCGTTGACGGTGGTGGCGGCCGGGTCGAAGACGCTGCCCTTGAACAGGTTCGCGTACGCCTCGCTGACCAGCGTCCAGCTCGCGTTGAGCGCGTCGGTGGGGCGGGCGGTGAAGTAGGCGTAGGTGCCCAACACGTCCGGATCAGAAATGATCATGAGGATGGCGCCGACCACCATCGCCAGCACCAGCGACAGCAGCGTCACGGTGAACGTGTTGGCCGCCCACAGGTTCTCCAGGAACAGCCGACCCAGGGTGGGCCGTCCCTGCGGGGACTGCCCGGTGGTGGCCGTCTCGGCGCGCTCGGTGTTGCCGATCGCCGTCCGGTTGGCCTGCTCCTCGCTCGCCGGTTCCTTGTCCGGCGAGCCAGGCTGGGAAGAAGTGGTCATGCCGGCACTCCGCTTCGCTCCGTACCGTCATGAGGCACAACCGCACTGAGCCTGATGATTCGCTCGCAGAGCTCGCTCATGCCGGCACTCCGCTTCGCTCCGTACCGTCATGAGGCACAACCGCACTGAGCCTGATGATTCGCTCGCAGAGCTCGCTCATGCCTTCTCGTCCTCGTTGCCGGGACCCTCGGGGGCCGGGGCCACGCCGTCGGTGGTGGCCGTGACGTCGCGGTCGGTGGTCGCGGTCGTGCCGTCGGCGCTCGCCGCGTCCGCGTCGGTCACCGCTGCGTCGTCCCGGTCGATGGTCGCCACGGCGGTGCCGCCGGCGGCTGGGGTGCTCTCCGGGGAACCGCCGGTCGCGTCGGGGGTGATGCCCGCCATCAGCAGACCGATCTCCTCGCGCGGGGTGTCCGGGCCGACGATGCCGATGACCCGGCCGCGATACATCACCGCGATCCGGTCGGCCAGCCCGATCACCTCGTCGAGTTCGCTGGAGACCACCAGCACGGCGGTGCCCACGTCACGCTCGCGGATGACCTGGCTGTGGATGAACTCGATCGAACCGACGTCCACGCCCCGGGTGGGCTGGGCGGCGATGAAGAGCTTGAGCGGCCGGGACAGCTCCCGTGCCACGATCACCTTCTGCTGGTTGCCGCCGGAGAGCGTGCCCACCGGCGCCTGCGCCGACGAGGTCCGGACGTCGAACTGGTCGATCCGCTCCTGCGCCGACTTCGCGATCGCGTCCGGCTTGAGCGACAGCCCGCTGCCGAACGGCGGCCGGTCGTAGATGTCCAGCACCAGGTTCTCGGCGACGCTGAACTCCTTGACCAGGCCGTCGACACTGCGGTCCTCGGGGACGTAGCCGACCCCGGCGCGCAGCACCTTCTTGGTGCTCCAGCCGTCGACCCGCTGACCGTCGAGGCTGATCGTCCCGGCGAGCACCGGGCGCAGCCCCATGACCGCCTCGATCAGTTCGGTCTGCCCGTTGCCCTGCACGCCCGCGACGCCGAGCACCTCGCCCGCGCGTACGGTCAGGTCGACGCCGTCCACCGCGCGGACCTGCCGGTCGTCGTCGACGACCAGGCCGGAGATCTCCAGCACCGGCTCGCCCGGCGTGGCCGGCGCCTTCTCCACGGTGAGCCGGACGCTGCGGCCGACCATCAGCGCGGCCAGCTCGTCCCGGCTGGCGTCGGGCGACGCGGTGCCCACCGTCTTACCGCGCCGGATCACCGTGATCCGGTCGGCGATCGCCTTGACCTCGCCGAGCTTGTGGGTGATGAACACGATGGACTTGCCGGCGGCCTTGAGCGACCGCATCACGGTGAGTAGTTCCTCGGTCTCCTGCGGGGTGAGCACCGCGGTGGGCTCGTCCAGGATGAGCAGGTCGACGTCGCGGGTCAGCGCCTTGACGATCTCGACCCGCTGCTGGACGCCGACCGGCAGGTCCTCGATCACCGCGTCCGGGTCGACCCGCAGGTTGTAGCGCTCCGAGACCTCGGCGACCTCGCGGCGCGCGCGGCGCCGGTCCAGGAATCCGGCGATGCCGCCGCGCACCTGTTCGGCGCCGAGCATGATGTTCTCGGTGACGGTGAAGACCGGTACGAGCATGAAGTGCTGGTGCACCATGCCGATGCCGGCGGCGATCGCGTCGGAGGGGCCGCGCAGCTTGAGCGGCGTGCCGTCGACCAGGATCTCGCCCTCGTCGGGCTGGTAGAGCCCGTAGAGGACGTTCATCAGGGTCGACTTGCCCGCGCCGTTCTCGCCGAGCAGGGCGTGGATCTCTCCAGGCTCCACCGTCAGGTCGATGTGGTCGTTGGCGACCAGATCACCGAACCGCTTGGTGATGCCGCGCAGTTCGAGTCTCAGCGCAACCTCCTGGAGTGCGAAGCGATGGTGCAGCGTAGCTGCTGGCGGACGGTGTGCGGCCGGGACCCGACCGGGGGCGCGGACCGGCCGCCCCGAGCGCGGGTCTCCCCGCGCCGGAGCGGCCGGATCATGGGCTCCGCGTACCGGTCGCCCCGGTGATCGTCTCACCGGGGCGACCGGTGACGGGTCACTTCGGCTGGGCGGCCGACTCGACCTTGACGGTGCCGGCGGCGATGTCCGCCTTGAGCTTGTCGACCTCGGCCTTGAGCTCGGCCGGGACCTTGCCTTCGAACTCGTGGTACGGGGCGATCGAGACGCCGTCGTTGGCCAGCGTGCCGACGAAGCCCTCCTCGGCGTTGAGCTTCTCGCCACCGGCGGCCTTGAGCACGGCCTCCTTGACGGCGCCCGGGATGTTCTTCACCACGGTGGTGATGATCGCCGAGCAGTCCGGCGTGCTCTCGCAGCCGTCGACGTCCACCCAGATGGTGTTGTACTTGCCGCCGGAGGCCTTGGCCGCACCGGTGGTGCCGAGGCCGGCGCCGCCGGCGACCGGCATGATGATGTCCGCGCCCTGGGCGACCAGCGCGTCGCTGACCTTCTTGCCCTCGTCCTGCTTGATGAAGTCGTTGGTGAAGGAGCCGTTCTGGGTCTCCTTGTTCCAACCCAGGGCCTGCACGTCGGCGCTCTTGGCCTGGTTGTAGTGCGCGACGCCGTCGACGAAGCCGTCCATGAAGATGGTCACCGGCGGGATCTTCATGCCGCCGTAGGTGGCCACCTTGCCGCTCTCGCTCATGCCGGCGGCGACGTATCCGGCGAGGAAGCCGGCCTGGGCGGTGTCGAACTCCATCGGGTAGACGTTGCCCACCCCGGGGTTGGCGTCGACGATCGCGAACTGCTGGTCCGTGTTCGCCTCGGCGATCTTCTTGGTGGCGTCACCCATCAGGCCACCGACGGCCAGGATGAAGTTGCAGTCCTGGTTCACGTACTGGGTGAGGTTCGGCTCGTAGTCCGCCTCGGCCTTGGACGCGACGTACTTGATGTCGACGTTGCTGTTCTCGGCCTTGGCTTCCTCGAGACCCTTCCAGGCCGAGGCGTTGAACGACTTGTCGTCGATGCCGCCGACGTCGGTGACCATACAGGCGACGTACTTCTCGCCGCCCGTACCGGCGTTGTTGTCCTCATCCGGGGCCTCGCCACAGGCGGCGGCGCTCAGTACGAGCCCACCCGCCGCGATGACCGAGGCGATCCGCATCCCACGCACCGAGCGCAAGACGTCTCCTTCCCACTGCACACCGCGTGGTTGCGGTGGCTCCCTTGAACCGGCTTGCGCTGTGCCGCCGGCATCCCACGTTACGGACGCAGAGCGTACGCCCGCGCCCACCTGCCGAACGACAATCGTGCAGGACTGTTGGAGGCCTGTTACCCGTACGTAATGCTCCGGTGGGGCAGATCACTCAGGGTGGCGACAGGCGGGCGAAGGTGCGTCCGTTAAGTCCCTTTCCGGCGGCGATCGACGGGCTCGCCGCTCACCGCCAGAAGACCGCGACAGCGGCGTTGACCAGGGTCAATCCCACGATGGCGAGGAAGTGCCCACGGTTCACCTCGTCCCGCTTGCGGGAGAAGAAGACCATTACGAAGATCAGCAGCGCGAACACCAGCTTCGTCACAAGCTTCGCCGGTGCCGGCTCGTCGCCGTCGCGCAGCGGGGCGGAGAGTCCGATGCCGGTGGCGAGTTGGATCACCGCGCCCCAGAGCATCGCGGCGTTGATCCGGATCTTGCCGGTGAGGTATTGGGCGATCGCGCCGCCGAGCAGCAGCGCGAAGCCGATCAGGTGGCCGTAGAGGAGGATGAGTCGAAGTGCTTCCACCCGACCCATCCTGCCCTATCAACGACGGTTTGTAGTAGAGGGCCTTCCGGTCAGCCCTTCGTGCCGCCCGCGGTCAGGCCGGAGACGAGGTGCTTCTGGGCGACGAAGAAGACCAGCCCGGCCGGGACGGTGACCAGGACGGCGGCGGCCGTCAGGTACTCCCACTGCGGGTTGAACTGCGGCACGAACTGCTGGAGGCCGTAGGCCAGGGTGAACTTGTTGTCGGTCTGGATGAAGGCCGACGCGTACGCCACCTCGCCCCACGCGGTGAGGAAGGTGTAGAACGCGGTGACCGCCACCGCCGGGCGGGCCAACGGCAGCACCACCCGCCAGAAGGTGGCGAACGGACCGCACCCGTCCAGCGCCGCCGCCTCGTCCAGCGAGGTCGGGATGGAGTCGAAGTAGCCCTTCAACATCCAGGCGCAGAACGGCACCGCGATGGTCAGGTACGCGATGATCAACGCGGGCATCGTGTTGATCAGCCCGAGCCGCGCCATGATCGTGTAGATCGGCACGATCAGGATGGCCACCGGGAACATCTGGGTGACCAGGAAGACCATCATCAGCGGCCGGCGACCCGGGAAGTTGAACCGGGACACCGCGTAGCCGGTGGTGGCCGACAGGAAGATGCCGATGCTCATGGTGAACGCCGCGACGATCACCGAGTTGAGGAACCACCGGGGGAAGTTGGTGCTGGTCAGCACGTAGCTGTAGTTGGCCAGCGTGGTGTCCCGGAACAGCGTCAGCTCGCTGCTCTGGATCGCGTACCCGGGCTTCAGCGACGACAACAGCACCCAGGCGATCGGGCCGACCGCGATCAGCGAGGCCAGGATCAACGTGCCGTGCAGCAGGACCGACTTCAGCGGCGAACGGCGACTGCGCGCCTGCGCGGGTCTGCGTGCCTGCGCCATCACCACACCTCGCCTTGCTTGCGCAGGGCCCGCCGGTAGAACATCGAGAACACCAGCAGGATCGACAGGATCAGTACGCCGTACGTGGAGGCGAGCGAGTAGTTGCGGATGCCCTCGAACGCCGCCCGGTAGGCACCGGTCACCAGGATCTCGCTCTGCCCTGCCGGCTGCCCCTCGGTCACCAGGAAGATGATCGGGAACATGTTGAAGGTCCAGATGGTGCCGAGCAGCACCACGGTCATGCTGACCGGACGCAGGCCGGGCAGGGTGATGTTGACGAACCGCTGCCACGGCGAGGCGCCGTCGATCTCGGCCGCCTCGTACAACTCGGACGGGATGGTCTGCATCCCGCCGAGCAGGGCCACCATCATGAACGGCACGCCGAGCCAGATGTTGGTGACGATGGCGGTCAGCAGCGCCGTCCACCGGTCGGCGAACCAGGAGACCGGGTCGATGCCGACCGCCGAGAGCAGGGCGTTGGCCAGGCCGAAGCGCTCGTTGAAGATGAACTTCCAGGCGAAGGCGCTGACGAAGGCGGGCACCGCCCAGGGCAGCACCAGCAGCACCCGGTACATGCTGCGGCCCCACATCGGCCGGTTGATCATGGTGGCCAGCCCGAGGCCGAGACCGAAGTGGCAGGCCACGCAGACGAACGTCCAGATCAGCGTGACGCCGGTCCACTGCCAGAAGTCGCCGACCTGGCCGGTGAGGACCCGGACGTAGTTGTCGAGGCCGACGAACTCCCACTTGTTGGGGTTGTCCCGGCACACCTCGCTGCCGGTGATCGACTTGGTGCAGATCTCGGCGACCTGGTTGGCCTCGGTGAGGTCGGTGAAGGAGAGCCAGATCCCGCGGAAGAGCGGGTAGAAGATCAGTACCGCCAGGACGATCACGACGGGCAGCACCATCGCCCAGGCGTACCAGTGCTTGTCCCAACTGCGGCGCAGCCGGGACGTTCGAGCGGACCGGCCGGGCGGCGTCGTGGACGACGGCGCCGGGTCGGCTGTCACGGTGGTCATCAGCGCTCCCGAGGAGAAGTCCGGCAGGGGCGCGCGACCGCGACGGCCGCGCGACCCTGCCGGGTGCCGAAAGGTCACCGGCCGGAGCCGGCGCGGACGGTCAGAGCCCGTAGCCGGGCACGACCTCGGCCTTGTACTTCCGGGCCACGGTGTCCAGCGCGGCCTTCGGGTCCTTGTTCTGGATCAGGACCTCGGTGGCCATCTGGTCGAGCGGGCCGAAGAACTGACCGGCCTCGGGGATCCACGGCCGGCCCACACCGGCCTCCACGACCGGCTGGAACGCGGCCACGACCGGATTGTTCTTCACCGCGTCGAGGGCGTACGCGGAGGTGCGGGTCGGCAGCAGGCCGAGCTTCTCGGAGAGGAACGCCTGAGACTCGGCGGAGCTCATGAACTTCACGAACGCGACGGCGGCGTCCACCTTCTCCTGCGGCATGCCGGACCAGATCACGTAGTTGTGGCCGCCGACCGGGCCACCGGCCCGCGCCGAGCCGCCCGGCACCGGGGCGACGCCGAGGTTCTCCAGGCCGCCGAAGCCGGGGGCCGTCGTGACGTTGTTGACCTCCCACGGGCCGTTGATGATCATGGCGACCTTCTTCTCCTTGAAGAGGGTCATCATGGTGCCGTAGGCGTCGTTGGCGGACGGCTTGGCAGCCGCACCGCTGGTGATCAGGTCCTTGGCGATCGCCAGTCCGGCCGCGTTCTGCTCCGAGTTGATGACGATCTTCTGGCTCGCGGTGTCGACCAGGTCGCCACCCTCGCCGTACATGAACGGCAGCATGAAGTAGCCGGCCGGGTTGACGTACACGCCCTCGGCGTCGGTCTTCTCCTTGACCGCCTGCGCGGCGGTCTTCAGCTCCGCCCAGGTCTTCGGCGGCGCGTCGACGCCGGCCTGGCTCAGCAGCTCCTTGTTGTACATCAGCGCCAGGCTGTCGGTGACCTGCGGGACGCCGTACGTCTTGCCGTCGAACCTGTTGGAGGCCAGCGGCGTCTCCAGGAAGTCCGAGGAGTCAGCGAGCAGCTCGGAGCCGTCCAGCGCGTAGAGGTAGCCCAGCGAGGCGAACTCCGGCACCCAGGCCACCTCGGCGCGGAGGATGTCCGGAGCGCCGCTCTTGGCCTGCGCGGCGGTCTTGAACTTGTTCTGCGCCTCACCGAACGGGACCGACTGATAGTTGATCTTCACGTTCGGGTGCGTCTGGTTGAACTTGGCGATCAGCTCCTGGAACGCGGGGCCCTCGTTCTGCGGGTCCGAGGTGTCCCACCAGGTCAGTTCTGCGGTGAGGGAAGCGGGGTCGACGGTGGACTGCCCATCAGCCGGGTTGTCCTCTCCGCCGCCGCAGGCGGCGACGGAGAGGGCGAGGGTGGCGGAGGCGAGTACGGCGATCCCCCTGGCTGTGCGACGCATGTTCGCTCCTAGATTCCTGCCGGGTGTCGGCGGGACAGTAGCAAGAACTTGCGTAACTCGAAACCCCTTGCGAACATCACCGCAACAACCGCGCTGGATCCGCAACCCGACCACTCCACAACTGCGGCTTTACCGGCATTTCCCAACGGTCCAGCCGCCCGCAGACGGCGACTGGATCACGCTCTGCACACCGGAAACACACCCACCGTCCCGATGGAGGCCGTTGCGACAGCGCCGATGTGAGAGCGAACCGCCGCCTGCTGCCCACTTCTGCAAGTTCTTGCCGACCACTGCGCAAGAAGTTGAGGGTGAGCTACAGTGCGGCCATGCGCGCTCGCCTGTCCGACATAGCCCAGCAGGCCGACGTCAGCGAGGCCACGGTGTCGCGGGTGCTCAACGACCGGCCCGGCGTGGCACCCGAGACCCGGCAGGCCGTCCTGACCGCCCTCGACGTGCTCGGCTACGAGCGCCCCGCCCGGCTCCGCAAGCGCAGCGCCGGGCTGGTCGGCCTGGTGGTGCCGGAGTTGGACAACCCGATCTTCCCCGCCTTCGCCCAGATCATCGAGTCGGCGCTGGCCCCGACCGGGTTCACCCCGGTGCTCTGCACCCAGACCCCCGGCGGTGTCCGCGAGGACGAGTACGTGGAGATGCTGCTCGACCGGCAGGTCTCCGGGATCGTCTTCGTCTCGGGGCTGCACGCCGACACCGCCGCCGACCACGACCGGTACCGCACCCTGATCGCCCGGCCGCTGCCGATCGTCATGATCAACGGATACGCCCCCGGCATCCCGGCGCCCTTCGTCTCCTGCGACGACCGCGAGGCGGCGGAGTTGGCCGTCTCGCACCTGGGCGCCCTGGGCCACCGTCGGATCGGCCTGATCACCGGGCCGGACCGGTTCGTGCCGGTGCAGCGCAAGGTCAGCGGATACAAGACCGCGATGGCGCGCCTCGTCCAGCTCGACGACGACGAACTGCGCGAGCTCACCGAACTCTCCCTGTTCGGCGTGGAGGGCGGCGAGGCCGCCGCCGGCCGCCTGATCGAGCGGGGCGTCACCGGGATCGTCTGCGGCTCGGACCTGATGGCACTCGGCGCGATCCGGGCCGCCCGGCAGCGCGGACTCTCCGTCCCGGAGGACCTGTCGGTGGTCGGTTACGACGACTCGCCGCTGATGGCCTTCACCGACCCGCCGCTGACCACCATGCGCCAGCCGGTGACCGCGATGGCGGTCGCCGCGGTCCGGGCCCTGGTGGACGAGATCAACGGCCACGCCGCCCCGCGTTCGGAGTACCTCTTCCGTCCCGAGCTGGTGGTGCGCGGCTCGACCGCGGTGGCCCGTCGGGACGACAGCGCCCCGCAGGGCGGCCAGGGTCGGCGACCGGCGTCGCCGGTGCTGTCGATCCCGGCGTGACGCCGGACACCTGCCACCTCCGCCTGGCGTGAAGGTCGGGCTGATTCCGGCCGCCTGCCGCCCTCGGAGCGGCACATCCACCGCCCCCCTTGCGCAAGAAATGCTTGACTCTTGCAGAGGCGGGGCGGCATCCTTCTCAGACACCCGCGCCACCTCGCCCACGCCCGGGTGCCGCCGTCCCGCACCACAGAACGGGGAACACCCGATGACCGCCAGCACTCCGTCGCCGCTGACCTCCGACGCCGACTGGTGGCGATCCGCCGTCGTCTACCAGGTCTACGTCCGCAGCTTCGCCGACTCCGACGGCGACGGCATCGGCGATCTCCAGGGCATCCGCGAACGTCTGCCCTACCTGCGTGACCTCGGGGTGGACGCGCTCTGGCTGACCCCCTTCTACACCTCGCCGATGGTCGACGGCGGCTACGACGTGGCCGACTACCGCGACGTCGACCCGATGTTCGGCACCCTCGGCGACTTCGAAGCGATGATCACCGACGCGCACGCGCTCGGGCTGCGGATCATCGTGGACCTGGTCCCGAACCACACCTCCGACCAGCACCCGTGGTTCCAGGCCGCGCTGGCCGCCGCCCCCGGCGCGGCCGAGCGGGCGCGGTACCTCTTCGCCGACGGCAGGGGTGAAGACGGTGCGCAGCCCCCGAACGACTGGGAGAGCATCTTCGGCGGCCCCGCCTGGACGCGGGTCGACGACGGCCAGTGGTATCTGCACCTGTTCGACCCGACCCAACCCGACCTGAACTGGCGCCACCGGGAGGTACGCGCCGAGTTCGAGGACGTCCTGCGGTTCTGGCTGGACCGGGGCGTCGACGGGTTCCGCATCGACGTGGCCCACGGCATGATCAAGGCGGAGGGCCTGCCGGACGTCGGCTTCAGCTCGATGACCACCGGCCGTCGCCAGTCCGAGTTGCTCGGCAAGGGCCGCCTGCCCTACTTCGACCAGGACGAGGTGCACGACATCTACCGCACCTGGCGTCCCATCCTGGACAGCTACCCCGGCGGCCGGATGGCCGTGGCCGAGGCGTGGGCGGAGACCCCGCAGCGACTGGCCCGCTACATCGGCCCGGACGAGCTGCACCAGGCGTTCAGCTTCGACTTCCTCGACGCCACCTGGTCGGCCGACTCGTTCCGCAAGGTGATCGACACCGCGCTGGGCGAGTCCACCATCGTCGGCGCCCCCACCACCTGGGTGCTCTCCAACCACGACCGGCAACGGCACGTCACCCGGTACGGCGACGGGGAGGTCGGGCTGCGCCGGGCCCGCGCCGCCGCGCTGCTGATGCTCGCCCTGCCCGGGTGCGCCTACCTCTATCAGGGCGAGGAACTGGGGCTGCCCGAGGTGCTCGACCTGCCCGACGAGCTGCGTCAGGACCCGGCCTTCCTGCGTACCGGCGAGAGCCGCGACGGCTGCCGGGTGCCGATCCCGTGGAGCGGTGACCTGGCACCGTACGGCTTCGGACCGGCCGGCAGCGCGCTGAGCTGGCTACCGGCCCCGGCGACCTGGCAGTCCCTCTCGGTCGCCGCCCAGGCCGGCGTGCCCGGCTCGACCCTGGAGCTGTACCGGGCGGCGCTGCGGATCCGGCACACCCATCCGGCACTGGCCGGCGTCGGCGGCATCACCTGGCGCCAGACCGGCCCGGACGTGCTCGCGTTCCACCGGGAGGTCGACTCCGTGGTGCTGACCTGCGTGGTGAACACCGGCGACTCGCCGGTGCTGATCGACGGGTACGGCACGCCGCTCGTGGCCAGCGCGCCGCTCACCGAACACGACGGCGGCCACCTGCTCCCGGGTGACACGGCCGCCTGGTTCGAACGGCGCTGACCGGGGTATCACCCCCGACGACCTGGTCCCCGCCGGGATGACCGGGACGACGACCCCTTGTGGTGGGGGGTGCGGTGCGGGCACCGGTGCCCGGACGACGACGTCCGGGCACCGGTGCCGGGTGGTTCGTCAGCCTCCGGGGAGCCGCGTCGCGATGCGGGCGAAGCCGGCCCGCAGTTCGTCCTCGTCCGGCACCGGCAGCGGCCCGCCCGTCTCCTCCCGCTCGGCCGCCGCCATCTCCTCCTCGTCGACGGTGTCCTCGTAGTCGCCGTACAGGTCGGCCTGGTCCACCCGGACCGTCTCGTCGGTGGCGGCGAGCTGCGCGGCGGCGATCTCACCACGGATCTGCGCCACGTTCACCGCCGGCACCAGCGGCTCGACCACCGCCATCAACGACTCCTCGGCCACCACCGCCTCGGCCAGCGCCAGCGCGTGCGGCCGCTCGTACGGCCCGCAGACCACCGGCTCCCACTCGTCGGCGTCTCCGAGCGGCCCGAACGTGATGATCCACGGCAGGTCGAGCATCGGTGAGTCGCTCGGCAGGTCCAACGTCACAAGTGCCCCCACGGGCCCATCATCGTCGGTGCCCGACGAGGTGGGGGCGGGTTCCCCACACATCACGGTCAACCGGCCCCGCCGGGGGTGCCGGGATCGCTCTCCACGTCGAGGTCGACGGGCCGGGGACGGCTCGCCAGGTCGACCACCTGGCCGCGTCGGCTGGTCGCGGCCAGCGCGGCACCGAAGAGCACCAACTGGTTGAGCAGGTAGAGATAGACCAGCAGGCCCACGGCGGTGGCCACCACGGTGTACGCCGGGTTGTGCTCCACCCGCCCCACCCAGAACCGCCCGACGGTGTTGAGCAGCGTGATGCCGACCGCGACGAGCAGCACCACCGGCCGCAACCGGGCCCGGCTCATCCGCAGCCGGGGCACCGCCACCAGCAGCAGCGTCGCCAGCACCGCGTTCACCACCACGCTGAGCACCGCGCTGACCGTGGTCAGCCCGACGGAGCCGGTGCTGCGCAGCAGGAACCGCAGCAGCGTCTCCAACGCGTCGACCGCCGCCACCGAGACGCCGAGCAGCACGAAGACCACGAGGAGTACGCCGAGGTCGACCAACCGGCGGACGACCAGGTTGCCGGGGTGCTGGTCCAGGCCGTGGATCAGCCGCTGCGAGGACCGGATCGCCTCCACCCAGCCGATCCCGGTCAGGATCAGGATCAGCAGGCCCACCACGCCGACGGTGCCACTGCTCTCGGCCACCTGCGCCGGATCGAGGAACGGCAGGTTCTCCCGGAGGAACTCCTCCGCCCCCGCGCGCAGCTCGTCGTTCTCGTCCAGGATCGCGCCGAAGGCCGCGTACGACACCAGGGCGAGGGCGAAGACCGCGAAGAAGCCGTAGTAGGCGATCGCGGCGGCCAACCGCCCGCCGTGCAGGTCGGTGTAGCGCACCCCGGCCCGCCACAGGTGCCCGAAGGCCGGGGAGCGGTGCCGGGCGCTCCGCAGGCCACGGTCGACGCCCGCCTCGACCCGTCCCAGCAGGTTCACCGGTCAGCCGCCCAGCCGGAAGTACCGGCGGGGCTGCCACCGCGTCTGCCCGCTGTGCGAGAACAGGGTGAAGCCCTCCACCTCGAACATCGCGGAGAAGTCGGCGAGGTCCTCGTACGCCCGGTCGAGGGCCTCCGGCGCGACGTCCTGCGCCACCGTCACGTGTGGATGGTAGGGAAAGCGCAGCTCACGGCGAAGTTGAGGGGCCGCGTTGATGGCGGCGGCGAGCAGTTCGCACTCGCTGATGCCGGCCGCCACCGTCACGAAGACCACCTGCGTCACCGGCCGGAAGGTGCCGGTGCCGCGCAGGTGCAGGGTGTACGGCAGGTGCTCGGCGGCGACCCGGTCGAGGTGCCCCTCCACCGCGGCCAGCGCGGACACCGGGATCTCGGTCGGCCCGAGCAGGGTGACGTGGGCCGGGACCGTGTTCGGGTCGCCGGAGGCCAGTCGGCGCCGGGTCAGCTCGCCGCCCCACGGCTCGGGGATGTCGACGGCGATGCCGATCTGGACGATGTCGTCGGTCGACGGGACACCGCTGCCCTGATCCACGCTCCGCGTCACCTCTCCGGCCACCGACTGCTCGCCCTCGCGCGGGCGACTACTCGCCGCGTACCGGCGGGAAGAAACCCACCCGCTCGTACGCGGTGCGCAGCGTGGGCGCCGCCACCGCCCGGGCCTTCTCCGCACCGCCCGCGAGGAGCTTGTCGAGCTGGGCCGGGTCGTCGAGGTACGCGCGGGTGCGCTGCTGGATCGGCGTGACGAACTCCCGCACCACCTCGCCGAGGTTCTTCTTGAGGTCGCCGTAGCCCTTGCCGGCGTACGCGGCGACCAGGTCGTCGATGCCGCGCCCGCTCAACGCGGAGAAGATGGTGAGCAGGTTGGAGACGCCCGGCTTGGTCTCGGCGTCGAAGATGATGTCCCGACCGGTGTCGGTGACCGCCGAGCGGATCTTCTTGGCCGAGCGGGCCGGGTCCTCCAGCAGGTCCACGATGCCGCCCGGGGAGGACGACGACTTCGACATCTTGGCCGTCGGGTCCTGCAGGTCGGTGATCTTGGCGGTCTCCTTCACGATGTGCGGCGCGGGCACCGTGAAGGTCTTGCCGAACAGCGAGTTGAACCGCTGCGCCAGGTCCCGGGAGAGCTCCAAGTGCTGCCGCTGGTCCTCGCCGACCGGCACGGCGTGGGCCTGGTAGAGCAGGATGTCCGCGGCCTGCAGGATCGGGTACGTGAACAGCCCGACGCTGGCGCGCTCGTTGCCCTGCTTCTGCGACTTGTCCTTGAACTGGGTCATCCGGCTCGCCTCGCCGAAACCGGTGATGCAGCCCAGCACCCAGGCAAGCTGCGCGTGCTCGGGCACCTGCGACTGCACGAACAGGGTGCAGCGTTCCGGGTCCAGCCCGACGGCGAGCAGCTGCGCGGCGGCCGTCCGCGACCGCTGGAGCAACACCTTCGGTTCGTGTCCCGCCGTGATCGCGTGCTGGTCGACCACGCAGTAGAAGGCGTCGTGCGACTCCTGCAACGCCACCCAGTGCCGGACCGCGCCCAGGTAGTTGCCGAGGTGGAACGAGTCGGCCGTCGGCTGGATGCCGGAGAAGACGCGCGGGCGGGCGGGAACGTCGGACATGCCGCCGATTCTGTCAGCAACACCCTGCGTCCGTCATGACGGGCCGGCAGGTCGCGCCCGCTCGGCGACGCCGCCCGGATCGCGACGCTGTTCGGGCAGGCGGGCGACGGTGACCGCGAGCCGGGCCACCCGGCGTCCCTCCAGGGTGAGCACCCGCAGCAGCCAGCCGCCGGACGCGGCGGGATCGTCGCCCGCCCCGGGCACCGGGATTTCGTCGCCCGCTGCGGGCAACCGACCCAGCGCCGCCATCACGAAGCCGCCCACCGTCTCGTAGGGCCCGTGCGGCAGGTGCACGCCGGTGCGCTCGGCGAAGTCGGTCAGGTTGAGCCGTCCGTCGACCACCGTGGGCAGCCCGGCGAGAGCCGGTTCGGGCGAGTCGGCGTACTCGTCGTGGATCTCGCCGACCAGCTCCTCGACCAGGTCCTCACAGGTGACGATGCCGGCGGTGCCGCCGTACTCGTCGATCACCACGGCCAGGTGGTGCCCCTCCCGCCGCATCTCGGTCAACGCGGCGAGCACCCGCTTGCTGGCCGGAAGGCGCTTGATCTCCCGGGCCAGCTCGCCGACGGTGGTGCCCGGGTCGCGGTCCGGACGCAGCAGCACGTCGCGCAGGTGCACCACACCGACCACGTCGTCATGGGTGCCGTCGACCACCGGGTAGCGGGTGTGCGTACCGGCGCGGACCAGGGGTGCGGCCTCGGCGACGGTCAGCGCCGCAGACAGGAACACCACCTCGGTGCGGGGCATCATCACCTCGCGGACCAGGCTGGCACCGGCCACCAGCACCTCGTCGATGATGCGACGACCGACCGGGTCGAGCACGGTGTTCGCGGCGACCAGGTCGCGCAGCTCGGCCTCGCTGATGCGTTCCCGACCGGCGGCCGACCCGGCGCCGAGCAGGTCGGTGACGAGTCGCAGGGTGCCGTCGGCGGCCCGCACCAACACCCGGGCGACGGCTCTGGCCACCGGCCCGGGCTGGCGGCGGGACCGCTGTGCGCCCCGTCGCCTGGGTCCGCGCCGACGCGCTGCCCGCATGACAGTGATGGTAGTCAGCGGAAGGCGGCACGGTGGTGTTCGACTCTGTTCAGAAATGGTCGGTCGTGGTGGAGTTGTAGGGTGACCACCACAGGTCCAGGTAGGAGGAGAACGACGTGAAACTGCTCGTCACCGGCGGCGCCGGCTTCATCGGGAGCGTGGTGACCCGGATGCTGCTCGACGCCGGGCACGACGTGGTGGTCCTGGACGACCTGTGCACCGGCCACCGGGAGGCGCTCGCGCCCGACGCCACCCACGTCGAGGCCGGCATCCACGACGCGGCCCGGGTGCTCACCCCGCAGGCGGGATTCGACGGCGTGCTGCACTTCGCCGCCCTGATCGCCGCCGGCGAGTCGATGACCGCCCCGGAGAAGTACTGGCACACCAACACCGTCGGGTCACTGGCGCTGATCGACGCCGTCCGCGCCGCGGGCGTACCCCGGATGGTCTTCTCCTCCACCGCCGCCGTCTACGGCAACCCGACCGAGCTGCCCATCCCGGAGACCGCCGTCAAGGCCCCGACCAACACGTACGGCGCGACCAAGCTCGCCGTCGACATGGCGCTCACCTCCGAGGCGACCGGGCACGGCCTGGCCGCCGTCTCGCTGCGCTACTTCAACGTCGCCGGGGCGTACCTCGACGGCGACACCGCCCTCGGCGAGCGGCACGACCCGGAGACCCACCTCATTCCCATCGCGCTGGAGGTGGCCGCCGACCGGCGGGAGAAGTTGCAACTCTTCGGCGACGACTATCCCACCGCCGACGGCACCTGCGTCCGCGACTACATCCACGTCGCCGACCTGGCCCGCGCCCACCTGCTCGCCCTCGACGCGGCGACCCCGGGACGACACCGCATCTACAACCTCGGCAACGGCAACGGGTTCACCAACCGGCAGGTCGTCGAGGTGGTCCGCGAGGTCACCGGCCACCCCGTGCCGGTGGAGGTGGCACCGCGCCGCGAGGGCGACCCGGCCGAACTGGTCGCCTCCTCCGCGCTGGCCCGCGCCGAGCTGGGCTGGGAGCCGCGCAAGCCGACCCTGCACGACATGGTCTCCGACGCCTGGACCTTCTACCGCGCGCACGTGTCGGGTCGGCCGTGACCGACGTCGCCGCCCGCGCCGAGGCCGGCTTCCGGCAGGCGTACCCCGCACCACCCGCCAGCCGCTGGGCGGCTCCCGGCCGGGTCAACCTGATCGGCGAGCACACCGACTACAACGACGGCTTCGTGCTGCCGTTCGCGCTGCCGCTGCGCACCGTCGTCGCCGCAGCGCCCCGGCCCACCGAGGACTGGACGGTCTGGTCCGAACTGACCGGCGAGACGGTCGACTTCGGCGCCGACGAGGTGGCCGCCCCCGGCCGGGTCACCGGCTGGGCCGCGTACGTGGCCGGGGTGGTGTGGGCGCTGCGCGAAGCCGGCCACCCGGTGCCCGGCGCCCGGTTGGCCGTCGCCTCCGACGTGCCGCTCGGCGCCGGCCTGTCCTCCTCGGCCGCACTGGAGGCCGCCGTGCTCACCGCGCTGGTCGACCTCGGCGGGCTGGACCTGCCCGCCACGCTCCAGCCGAGGTTGGCGCAGCGCGCCGAGAACCACTACGTCGGCGCGCCCACCGGCATCATGGACCAGTCGGCCGCGATCCGCTGCCGGGCCGGGCACGCCCTCTTCCTCGACTGCCGCACCGAGCAGGTGGACCATGTCCCGTTCGACCTGGACCACGACGGCCTGGCGATCCTGGTGATCGACAGCCGTGCCCCGCACCGGCACGCCGACGGCGAGTACGCGTCCCGCCGCGCCACCTGCGAGAAGGCCGCGCACCTGCTCGGTGTGCCGGCCCTGCGGGACGTACCCGCCGACGCCCTCGACGACGCGCTGGCCCGACTGCCCGACGACGAGACCCGCCGCCGGACCCGGCACGTCGTCACCGAGAACCAGCGGGTACGCGACAGCGTCGCCCTGCTACGCGCCGGGGAGATCCGGCGCATCGGTCCGCTGCTCACCGCCTCGCACGCCTCCATGCGCGACGACTTCGCCATCACCGTCGCGGAGGTCGACACCGCCGTCGACACGGCGCTCGCCGCCGGTGCACTCGGCGCGCGGATGACCGGCGGCGGTTTCGGCGGCTGCGTCCTGGCCCTGGTCGAGGCGGACCGGGCCGATGCGGTGGGCGACGCCGTCGCGGCGGCCTACGCCGCCCGTGGCTACGCCACCCCCACCCGGTTCACCGCGCTCCCGGCCGCAGGCGCGACCCGCCTCGCCTGACCCACACCGACGAGATGTCCTCGGTTCTCGCACGCCCGGGGTGTCCTTACCCACCGTCTGTCGAGCTGATGGCGCGGACGGATCAGCTCGCCCGCCACCGCACACACCGCCTACTCGCGTCCACTCTCGCCGCACATACCGCCCATGATCACGCTCGATCCCGGATGGAGTGGCCTCGTGGCGGCACCGAGACCACTCGATCCAGGATCGAGCAGGATCTGGCAACTCGTCGCCGCGCCCGGGGTCATCGGGTGAGGCGACGAGGGTAACCAGGGTGGCGAGAGCGGGCAGGGGGGCGCCGTGGGGAACGGGTATCTGCCCGGCCGCCCCGTGTGCTCAGGCGGTCTCGACGATCATGGCGGCGCCGACGGTGCGGTTGGTGGTCTCGTCGATGATGACGAAACCACCGGTCGTGCGGTTGCGGCGGTACTCGTCGGCCAGCAACGGGACGGTGGTCCGCAACCGCACCCGGCCGATCTCGTTGAGCCGCAACTCGGTCGCCGTCTCGTCGCGGTGCAGCGAGTTGATGTCGAGGCGGTAGTGCAGGCCGCGCACGATCGCCCGGGCCGACCGGGTGGTGTGCTTGATGGCGTACTTGCCGCCGACCTGCAACGGCCGGCTCTCGTCCATCCAGCAGACCATCGCCTCGATGTCCTGCGCCACCGCCGGGGCGTTGTTCGGGCGGCAGATCATGTCGCCCCGCGAGATGTCGATCTCGTCGGTCAGCCGTACCGTCACCGACATCGGCGGGAACGCCTCCCCGACCGGCCCGTCGGCGGTCTCCACCGACGCGATCCGGCTGGTGAAGCCGGACGGCAGCACCATCACCTCGTCACCCGGCTTGAGCACCCCCGAGGCGACCTGACCGGCGTAGCCGCGATAGTCGGTGACCACCCTCGACTGCGGCCGGATCACGTACTGCACCGGGAACCGGACGTCGACCAGGTTCCGGTCGCTGGCGATGTGCACCCGCTCCAGGTGGTGCAGCAGCGCCGGGCCTTCGTACCAGGGCATGCTCTCCGAACGGGTGACGATGTTGTCGCCCTTGAGCGCGGAGATCGGCACCACGGTCAGGTCCGGCACGTCCAGCTTCGCCGCGAACGCGGTGAACTCGTCGGCGATCCGGTCGAAGACGTCCTGCGAGTAGTCCACCAGGTCCATCTTGTTGACGCAGAGCACCAGGTGCGGCACCCGCAGCAGCGAGCAGAGGAAGGCGTGCCGGCGGGACTGCTCGACCAGGCCCTTACGGGCGTCGACCAGGATCAGCGCCAGATCGGCCGTGGACGCCCCGGTGACCATGTTCCGGGTGTACTGGATGTGCCCGGGGGTGTCGGCGATGATGAACTTGCGACGGGGCGTGGCGAAGTACCGGTACGCCACGTCGATGGTGATGCCCTGCTCCCGCTCGGCGCGCAGGCCGTCGGTGAGCAGCGCCAGGTTCGTGTACTCGTCGCCCCGGGCCGCGCTGACCGCCTCCACCGCGGCCAACTGGTCGGTGAACAGCGACTTCGTGTCGTACAGCAGCCGGCCGATCAGGGTCGACTTGCCGTCGTCGACACTGCCGGCGGTGGCGAAGCGCAGCAGGTCCATCGGTCGGGCCTCCGACCCGACGGCCCGGCCCTCGGCGTCGCCCGGCGCGAGCGTCTCGGTCGTCATCAGAAGTAGCCCTCCCGCTTGCGGTCCTCCATCGCGGCCTCGCTGACCCGGTCGTCACCACGGGTCGCCCCGCGCTCGGTGATCCGGGTCGCCGCGACCTCCTCGATGACCTTGTCGACCGTGTCCGCGTCCGAGCTCACCGCCGCCGTGCAGGAGGCGTCGCCGACGGTGCGGTAGCGCACCTGGGCCTTGAACCGCTCCTCCCCCGCCCGCGCGGGCAGGAACTCGTTGACCGCGTAGAGCATCCCGTCGCGCTCGACCACCTCGCGCTCGTGCGCGTAGTAGATCGACGGCAGCTCGATCCGCTCCCGGGCGATGTAGTGCCACACGTCCAACTCGGTCCAGTTGGAGAGCGGGAACACCCGGATCGACTCACCCGGGTGGTGCCGGCCGTTGTAGAGCGACCACAGCTCCGGACGCTGGTTCTTCGGGTCCCACTGGCCGAACTCGTCACGGAAGCTGAACACCCGCTCCTTGGCGCGGGCCTTCTCCTCGTCCCGCCGGGCCCCGCCGAAGAGCGCGTCGAACCGGTGCTTCTCCACCGCCTCGAGCAGCACCGGCGTCTGGATGCGGTTGCGCATCCCGTCCGCCGACTCCCGGACCAACCCGCTGGCCAGTGCCTCCGGCACGCTGGCCACGACGAGCTGCAGGTTCAGCTCGGCGACCCGCCGGTCCCGGTAGTCCAGCACCTCGGGGAAGTTGTGGCCGGTGTCGACGTGCATCACCGGAAAGGGGATCTGGGCCGGAGCGAACGCCTTCTGCGCCAGGCGCAGCATCACGATCGAGTCCTTGCCACCGGAGAACAGCAGGACCGGCCGCTCCATCTCGGCGACCACCTCGCGCATCACGAAGATGCTCTCCGCCTCCAACGCGTCGAGATGCGTCACCTGGTAGGCAGCGGTGGCGGTCATGACACCGGCTCGATTCGCTCGGTCATCCGATTTCCAGACCTTTCCGGTCGGGGATGTCAGAAAGTAGCGCCAGGCTACCCGCTATGCCGGTGCAACGCTGCAAGTAACCGGCTGGCGAGATCCGCACGGCACACCAGCAGGTCAGGCAGACGCGGGTCGGCCTCGTTGTATTTCAGCGCAGAACCGTCGATCCGGGAAGCGTGCAGTCCGGTGGCCGTCGCCACAGCCACCGGCGCCGCCGAGTCCCACTCGTACTGACCCCCGGCGTGAATGTAGGCGTCCACCTCGCCGGTCACCACTGCGGCGATCTTCGCACCGGCCGATCCCATCGGCACCAACTCCGCCCCGACCTCCTCGGCGAGGTCGGTCAGGAACACCGGCGGCCGACTTCGGCTGGCCGCCAGACGCAGCCGCCGGCCCTCGCCCCCGGCCGCCTCCGCCGGGTACGCCGGAGGGACGTCCGTGGCCAACACCTGCTGCTGTGCCGGCAATCCGACAGCACCCGCCACCAGACCGTGGGATGTCGACGCGTCCCGCGCCCAGAGCGCCACGTGCACCGCCCAGTCCGCGCGCCCCTCCTCGCTGAACTCACGGGTACCGTCCAGCGGGTCGATGATCCACACCCGCTCGGCGACCAGCCGGGAGATCGACGCCTCGTTCACCTCGGCCGTCCACGCCAGCCGGGAACCCTCGTCCTCCTCGGAGAGCACCGCGTCGTCCGGACGCCACTTCGCCAGCTCGGTCCGGATCAGGTCGTGCGAGACCTTGTCCCCCGCCGCCTTCAACGCACCGGCGTCGGCGAACCCCGTCTCCGCCCGCAGGCGCAGCAACGCCTGACCGGCACGGGCCGCCAACCACCGCGCGAACGCCCCGTCGGCCGTGGGTGGACTGCTCATACTCGCGCTCCCGTCGTCACAGCCGTACCTCAGGCACCGTGGTAGAGGTTCTGCGTCGGTTCGACGCCTCGGATGACCACGGATTCCACCACGTCCGCCGCCCTATCCACCAGGAACTCCAACTCCTTGCGCTCCACCGCGCCGAAATCCGACAGCACGTAGTCCGCCGGATCCTGCCGCCCCGGCGGACGCCCGATCCCGAACCGCACCCGTACGTAGTCCTTCGTGCCCAGCGACTTCGACATCGAGCGCAGACCGTTGTGCCCGCCCTCGCCGCCACCGCACTTCACCCGCACCTGGCCGTACGCGATGTCCAGCTCGTCGTGCACCGCGATCACCTGCCCCGGCGGCACCTTGTGGAACTGCGCCAGACCGGCCACCGGCCCACCCGAAAGGTTCATGTACGTCAACGGCTTGACCAGCACCAACTTCGGGCCACCCAGACCGAGGCGCCCCTCGGCGACCTCCGCCACCGCCCGCTTGTGCCGACCGAACCTGCTGCCCAGCCGACCCGCCAACAGGTCCGCGACCAGGAAACCGACGTTGTGCCGGTTGCCCGCGTACTCCCGACCCGGGTTGCCCAGACCGACCACCAGCCAGGGCCCGGTCTCGTCCGTCACCGCCCGCCCCTTTCCTCGTCCCGGCGGACCGCCACCCGGCGGCCGTCCCCGATACGTCGACAGGCGCCCCCGGAGCACGGGGACGCCTGTCGCACAGCCTGCGGACCGATCAGGCCTCGGTCTTGGCCTCGGCGGTCTCCTCGCCGGCCGACTCGCCAGCCTCGGCGGTCTCCTCGCCGGCCTCAGCCTCGGCCTCGGCGTCCGCCGCCTCGGCCTCGGGCAGCGTCGCCTCCAACT
This sequence comes from Verrucosispora sp. SN26_14.1, assembly GCF_004307965.1. Taxonomy (NCBI): domain Bacteria; kingdom Bacillati; phylum Actinomycetota; class Actinomycetes; order Micromonosporales; family Micromonosporaceae; genus Micromonospora; species Verrucosispora sp. SN26_14.1. Next base: position 28,791 of record NZ_SISL01000020.1, read on the forward strand.
GCTCCGCGGTCGGTGCCGCGGTGACGGTGGCGACCGCCATCTCCGGGTCGGCGGCCAGCTCGACGCCCGACGGAAGCTGCACGTCGGCGGCGGTGACCTGGGAGCCGGCCTGCGCACCCTCGATCGACGCCTCCAGGTGATCCGGCACCTTGGTGGCGTCGGCGGTCACCGAGAGGGTGTCGTGGTCGTGCACGATCAGCGTGTCCCGCGCCGCCTCACCGGTCAGCTGCACCGGCACGTCCACGGTGACCTTCTCGCCCCGACGCACCAGCAGCAGGTCGACGTGCTCGAAGGTGTCCTTGATCGGGTCCCGCTGGATCGCCTTCGGCAGCGCCAGAGCCTGCGTGCCGTCGCTGATGTCGAGCGCCAGGAGCTGGTTGGCGCCACCGTTACGGATGGCCGCCGCGAACTCGCGGGCCGGGAGCGCGATGTGCTTGGGCTTCTCGCCATGGCCGTACAGCACGGCGGGCACCTTGCCGGCCCGGCGGGTACGGCGGGCACCACCCTTGCCGAACTCGGTGCGGGGCTCGGCGCTGATCTTTACCTCGGACACGGGGAAACTCCTGATGCTTCGCTACGGCAGCTTGTCGTCTGGCGGTGCTGGGCGGGGGGCTCGCAAGGGCTCATGCGTCACAACGACTGCCCGGAGCACCGCGTCGATCACGGTGCCTCCGTGCGGCGCTTCTCAGCGGCCCGCAGGGCACCCTCGCCGTGGCAACCGCACCAGTCTACCCGAGCGGATTCCCGAAGTTCCGGCAGTCCCCGCCGGAGCCGACCGGGCAGCTCACCGCCGCCGACCAGCCGATCATCGACGCCCCCGGACGGGCCGGTCCGATCGACCGACCCGCCCGGACCGACGTCAGCTCAACCCGCCGAACAGGGTGGTCACCGAGCCGTCGTCGAACACCTCACGGATCGCCCGGGCCAACAGCGGCGCGATGGAGAGCACGGTGAGCTTGTCGAGCTGCTTCTCCGGCGGCAACGGCAGCGTGTTGGTCACCACGACCTCGCTGATCGGGCTGTTCTTCAGCCGCTCGGTCGCCGGGTCGGAGAGCAGCGCGTGGGTGGACGCCACGATCACGTCCGCCGCGCCGGACTCCTTGAGGATGTCCGCCGCCTTGCAGATCGTGCCGCCCGTGTCGATCATGTCGTCGACGATCAGGCAGACCCGACCCTCGACCTCACCGACCACCCGGTTCGCCACCACCTGGTTCGGCTTCATCGGGTCCCGCGTCTTGTGGATGAAGGCCAGCGGGCAGCCGCCCAACCGGTCGGTCCACCGCTCGGCCACCCGCACCCGACCCGAGTCCGGCGCGACCACGGTCATCGGCCGGCCCGCGTACTTGCGCTCCACGTACTCGGCCAGGATGTCCATCGCGAACAGGTGGTCCACCGGCCCGTCGAAGAAGCCCTGGATCTGCGCCGTGTGCAGGTCCACGGTGAGGATCCGGTTCGCCCCCGCCGTCTTCAACAGGTCGGCGATCAGCCGGGCCGAGATCGGCTCCCGCCCCCGGTGCTTCTTGTCCTGCCGCGCGTACGGATAGAACGGCAACACGACCGTGATCCGCTTCGCCGACCCGCGCTTCAACGCGTCGACCATGATCAGGGTCTCCATGACCCACGTGTTCACCCCGTGCGTGACGGACTGCACCACGAAGGCGTCCGACCCCCGCACCGAGTCCTTGAACCGTACGAAGATCTCGCCGTTGGCGAACTCGTACGCGTCGGCCGGCGTCGGCGCGACGCCGAGCACCTCACCGATCTCCCTGGCCAGCTCCGGAAACCCACGTCCGGAAAAGAGCATCAGGCTCTTGCGGTTTTCGGCGACGATGCTGCCCATGGGCCCGTCTGCTCCCGTATTGGTCGGTGGTACCCGGCCACGGTGGTGGTCGACCGGGGACTATTCGGTTGCAGTATCTCCCGCCCCCGGCGCACCGCCCACCGACTCGGCGGCGCCGTGGATTGCCTCACCTTCACTTGCGGCCGAGGTCACACCCGGAGCACCCTGCAAGGCCCGCTCGGCAGCCGCCGCCGACGTCGTACCCGACCGCCTGCGGGTCACCCAGTCCTCGACGTTGCGTTGTGGCGCCCGCGTCACACCCAACGCACCCGGCGGCACGTCCTTGCTGATCGCACTGCCCGCCGCCACGTACGCGCCGGCGCCCACCTCGACCGGGGCGATCAGGCTGGTGTCGCAGCCGACGAAGGCGGCCTCGCCCACCACCGTGCGGTGCTTGTTCACCCCGTCGTAGTTCACGAAGATCGTCGCCGCGCCGATGTTGGCCCGCGCCCCGATCGTCGCGTCACCCACGTACGACAGGTGCGGCACCTTGGCGCCCGGCCCCACCTCGGAGTTCTTCACCTCGACGAACGTGCCCACCTTCGACTTCTCGGCCAGCCGCGCCGCCGGTCGCAGGTACGCGTACGGCCCCACGCTCGCGCCCGCGCCCACCTCGGCACCGACCGCGTGGCTGCGCAGCACCGTCGCGCCCGGCCCGACCACCGTGTCGATCAGCGTCACGTCCGGGCCGACCACCGCGCCCGCGCCGACCACCGAACCGCCGCGCAACTGGGTGTTCTGGTCCACGACCGCGTCCCGGTCCAGGGCCACCGTCACGTCGATCCACGTCGTCTCCGGGTCCAGCAGACTCACCCCGGTACGCATCCAGCGCTCGTTGACCCGGTCCCGCAGCAGCCGCCGCAGCGCCGCCAACTCCACCCGGTCGTTGCAGCCGAGCGTCTCGGCGTGGTCGCCGGCCAGGTGCACGCCGACCGGCTCACCGGCCGACACGAGCAGCCGGAAGACGTCGGTGAGGTACTCCTCACCCTGGTCGTTGTCGGTGGAGAGCTTGCCGAGCACGTCCCGCAGCCGGCCCGCGTCGAAGGCGTAGATGCCGGCGTTGATCTCCCGGACGGCGAGCTGTGCCGCAGTGGCGTCGCGCTGCTCGACGATCTGCTCCAACCGGCCGTCGGCGTCGCGCACGATCCGGCCCAGGCCGGTGGGATCCGGCACCTCGGCAGCCAGCACCGTCGCCGCCGCCCGCTCGCTCTCGTGCGCCGCGACCAGCCCGGCCACCGTCTCCGGCCGCAGCAGCGGCACGTCGCCGTTGAGCACCACCACCGTGCCGGACGCCTCCGGTGCGGCCTCCAGCGCGATCCTGACCGCGTGCCCGGTGCCGAGCTGCTCGGCCTGCAACACCGGTACGGCGTCCGGCGCGGCCTCGGCCAGATGCGCCCGGACCTGGTCCGCGCCGTGCCCGACCACCACCATCGTCCGCTCCGCCGACAACGGCTGCGCCGCGTTCAGCACGTGCCCGAGCAGCGTCCGGCCGAGCAGCGGGTGCAACACCTTGGGCAACGCGGACTTCATCCGCTTGCCCTCCCCGGCGGCAAGGACGACGACGGTACGGGGGTAGGGCTCGGACACGAGGTGGCTCCCGTCGGGACGCGGACAGTCTCGCGGCCATGCTAACCAGGCTTCAGCCACAGATCAGGTGAAGCTCCCGGGAGAGGACTCGAACCCCTACAATCAGGACCAAAACCTGACGTCCTGCCATTAGACGACCCGGGACGGTCTAAAACGGACAAACTAGCGGCTTGCCGTACCCCTACACTTTAGCGTCCCGCGTCGCCGACGCCATCGCTCATACCCTTCATGATCCCCTCGATCTTCCAATACAACCGACGGGACCGCGGCACTTCGACACTCAGGCAGCCCCGATAGGTCGGTCCGATGTTGAGCCGAACCGTGGTGGGCCGGTGCCGTTTGAGGGTCGTGGGCTGGAAGACGTCGGGCGACACGCCCACCTGCTCGGCCCACCAGCCGACCGCTTCCGCGGCGTCGGCGGTCTCGTGGATCGCGACGCGGAATCGCAACGCTTCCCGCCGCTCGCCCAGCGCCTCCAAGAAGCGTACGAACAGTCCGATCAGCGCCGGGTCACTGTTGACGAAACGCACTCGGCAGTCGTGCGGTCGCCAGGGTTTGGCCTTGGTGCCCTCGGCCCAGTACAGCGCCGCGCCGACCAGCACCAACTCGCGGTATCGCAGGCTCTTCACCCACCCGGCGCTCGCCTCGACGGTGGCGGCACGCGCCGCGTCGCGTGCCTGTCGGTGCTCGCCCCATTGGGCGTCGGTCATGGCCTTGGAGTGGGCACGCCGACGCTCCCGCTCGTCATCTGGGTCGCGCTTCAGGGGAAGGTGCCGCACCCACAAATAGGCCGTCGAGCGACTGACCTGCAACCGCCGCGCGATCTCCGGAACCGAGTGACCGGCCGACCGCAGCACCACCGCCTCGGCACGTAACTCGTCCTTGGCACGGGAGCGCCGGACGCGAGAATCGGTCATGGGGTGCAGGCTAGGGCGGGGGTGTGACACTCCGGGCATCGGTAAGCATCGCTGCCAGATGTGATCTTCCGGCGGCTTAAGTTACGGTGACGTAGGCGTAGTTTGCTGTCTCATCGTTCCCTGCGAGGTGCCATGTCCAGCGCTGTTCTCGACTCCCACCCGACCGGGCCGAAGCCCCTCACCGAGGGCACCCAGTCGCGCGGCATCCTGGTCGCGCTCTGGGCGTTCGTGGTGATTCCGTTCGCCGCACTGGTCGCCGCCGTACCGGTCGCCTGGGGCGGCTGGCTGAGCTGGGTAGACGTGGGTGTCGCGGCATTCTGGTACGTGCTTGCCGGCCTGGGCATCACGGTCGGCTACCACCGCTACTTCACCCACGGGTCGTTCAAGGCGAAGCGGTGGCTGCGGATCGCGCTGGCCGTCTCCGGTTCGCTCGCCGTGCAGGGCGACATCATCCAGTGGGTCGCCGACCACCGGCGTCACCACGCCTTCTCCGACCTGGAGGGGGACCCGCACTCGCCGTGGCGGTTCGGGACGACGCTGCGTGGACTGACCAAGGGCCTGTTCCACGCGCACGTCGGCTGGCTGTTCGGCCGTGAGCTGTCCAACCGGGAGCGCTTCGCTCCGGACCTGTTGGCCGACCGGGACATCCGCCGGACGAGCGCGCTCTTTCCCCTGTTGGCGGCCGCCTCGGTGCTGGGTCCGGCGCTGATGGGCGGGCTACTGACGTGGAGCTGGCAGGGGGCGCTGACCGCGCTGTTCTGGGCGGGCCTGGTCCGCATCTCCCTGCTGCACCACGTCACCTGGTCGATCAACTCGGTGTGCCACGTCTACGGTGAGCGACCGTTCATGATGCGGCAGGGTGACCGGGCGGCCAACTTCTGGCCGCTGGCGTTGGTGTCGTTCGGGGAGAGCTGGCACAACCTGCACCACGCCGATCCGACGAGTGCCCGGCACGGGGTGCTGCGCGGCCAGATCGACATCTCGGCCCGGGTGATCTGGCTGTTCGAGAAGGCGGGAGCCGCCTGGGACGTCCGCTGGCCGAAGCCGGAGCGGCTCGCGTCGAAGCTCGTGAAACCGGCGGAACCCGGGCCGGCCTGACGGCGACGGGCGACCGACCGACAAGTTACCTGGCAGTATGTTCGGGTGACCGGGCAGAGCGCGAGCAGGATCCCACGACAGGGCGTCACGGAGCGCCGGCGAGGTGACGAGGTGGCCGAGGTGACGAGCGACGAGAGCGGCAAGCGTCGTCGGCGCGCGGTGCCCGCCACGTCGACGAAGGCGCCGTCCCGGGTACGCATGTCGGCGGCGCAGCGCCGTGAGCAGTTGATCTCGATCGGTCGGCAGATCTTCGCCGAGCGCGGTTTCGACGCCACCTCCATCGAGGAGGTGGCGTCCCGCGCCAAGGTCTCCAAGCCGGTGGTCTACGAGCACTTCGGCGGTAAGGAGGGGCTCTACGCGGTGGTGGTGGACCGGGAGGTCCGCGCACTTCTGGACCGGATCACCACCGCGTTGACCGCCGGTCATCCTCGGGAGTTGCTGGAGCAGGCGGCGTTGGCCCTGCTCGGGTACATCGAGGAGGAGACCAGCGGTTTCCGGGTACTGGTGCGGGAGTCGCCGGTGCTCTCCGCGACGGGCAACTTCAGCAGTGTGATGAACGACGTCGCGCATCAGGTGGAGCACATCCTGGGCGCGGAGTTCTCCAGCCGGGGGTACGACGCGAAGCTGGCCGAACTGTACGCGCAGGCGCTGGTCGGAATGGTGGCGTTGACCGGCCGGTGGTGGCTGGAGGTGCGCAAGCCGCGCAAGGAGACGGTGGCGGCGCACCTGGTGAACCTGTCCTGGAACGGGTTGTCGCACCTGGAGGCGAAGCCGGGACTGACCACGACGCGCGTCCGCTGAGGGCTCCCGACGGGGGCGACGTCCCGGGGGCGACGCGGGTCAGTGGCGGCGGTGGACCTCGGCGACCGGGTGGTAGCGGCGATTGCGTTCGTCCTCGGCGTGCTCGGGCGGGCCGACCTTGTCGTACAGGCCGGTGCCGAGCAGGATCAGGCCGAAGAGCATCGAGACGACCACGGTCGACATCGAGAAGTTCAGGAAGTTGGCCTCGGTCTGGAGCACCGACATCATCAGGATGCTGGTGACCAGGAAGACGATCCCCGCGGTCAGGTTCATGTAGTGGCCGAGGTTGCCACGCCGGGACGCGCCGACGATGAGCACGATCCCGAAGACGATGGAGACCAGCGAGAAGGCCAGGTTGGTGCGGAGCCCGAGAGCCCAGTTGCTGCCTCGGGCGAACAGCGGCTCGCCCCAGGTGAGTGCGGTGCCCCAGACGCCGAAGACCAGGATGTAGAGCCCGATCAGGCCGGAGAGCACCCGGTAGATCGGCCGCGCCGGGTGGTTGATCGGAAAGTGCGGCATCGGTCCTCCACCAACAGGGGAACAATCAGGACAATTGTCCCCCACTGAGAAGCCGACCAAGGGCAGAACCTGCGGAGAATCAGTCTCGAACGGGCCCCGGCACGACAGGTTTTCGCCGGAGCCCGACCCGCGCAGGGATCAAGCCTGACCGCCCGGAGCGGGTCGGGCTCCGGCGAAAACCCACCACCGCAACCCCGGCGAAAACCACCACCGCAACCGAAAAGATCAGAGCACCAGCCGAGCCTTCTGCCACGCCTCGTGCTCGTCCTCGCTACCGACCTTGCCGTACATGCCGGCCATCAGCAGCGCCAGGCCGAGAACCATCAGCACGACGACACTGGCCACGCTCATGTTGAAGATGTTGGCCTCGGTGCGGATGAAGGCGAGCCCGCCGAGGCTGACCACCATGATCACGTAGGCGGTCCACTGATTGATCAGCACGTCCAGGTTGCGACCGATCACGGTGCCGAACAGGATCAGACCGCCGACCACCAGGCAGAAGATCGAAAATCCGAGGTTGGTGCCCTGCCCCAGGACCCGGGTGTCGCTCAGGCCGAAGGCGGGCTCACCGGTGCTGCTGACGAGTCCGAGCACACCGAAGACCACCAGGTACAGACCGGTCAGCCCGCCGATCGCCCGGTAGATCGGCCGCGCGGGGTGGTTGACGGGAGTGTGCGCCATGTCTGTGTCTCCAACGCCGTTGGGTGAGGGTCGACGGCGATTCTCCCGTACCCGGCCGTGTGACGCCGCACACGGGGTCCCCGGAGGTCGCAGGTCGGGCGGACGGGCCGGCGGTCAGCCGGCGGGGATCTCGTCGGCCAGGGCGAGCCAGGCCTCCTCGACCTGCTCCCGCTCCGCGCGGACCTGACCCAGTTGGGCGTCCAACTCGGCCACCTTCGAGTAGTCGGTGGCGTTGGCGGCGAGCTGGTCGAGCAGTGCCGCCTCCTTCTGCTCCAGCTTGCCGACCTGCCGTTCGAGGCGGGTCAGCTCCTTGCGCGCCTGCCGGGCCTCGGCGGCGCTCATTCCCCCGCCGCCGTCGGTGGGCGCGGCAGCCGGGGGCGTGACGC
>NZ_SISL01000200.1:0-10593 GCF_004307965.1 Verrucosispora sp. SN26_14.1
GGTCGGCGGCCTCCGTCGCCGGGTCGGCGGCCTCCGTCGCCCTCACGCCGGTTGCAGGTGGTCGAGGAACTCGGTGGCGAGCTGGCGCAGCTCCGCGCGGACGGCGGGCACGGTGACCCGGTCGCGCAGCACCACCGGCACTCCGCGCGGGGTGTTCGTGGCGTAGAGGGTGACGTTCTCCCGCAGCGCCGTCGGGAAGACCGGCAGCCCCAGGTTGCGGACCTGGTCCATGTAGCCCTGGTGGGTGGCGATCGGCCGCTGCGCGAGCAACTGGATCATCGTGAAGACCACGCCGGCCACGCCGGGGGCGACCTTCTGGTGTCGGCGTACGGTGGCGAACCGTCGGGCGTCGGCGTTGTACTGCTCGACCAGCTCCCGCACGTTGCCGTGCAGGTAGTCGATGCCGAGGGTGGACAGGTAGTCGGCCTTGGCCGGGATCACCAGATGGTCGCTGGCGATGATGGCGGACTGGGTGACCACGTTGAAGTTCGGCGGACAGTCGATCAACACCATGTCGTACGGCTCCAGCCCGTCGGCGAGCAGCCCCTCGGCGAGCGAGCCGCGGACCCGGAACAGCTCGGCGTCGTACTCCTCGCCACCGGCGACGCTGCGGGCCAGTGCCAGGTCGATGTCGACGAGTTGCAGATGCGAGGCGATCAGGTCGAGTCGGCCCGCTCCGGAGAGCCGGGTGTTCGCCGGACCGGGGGAGACCACCAGGTCACCGAGAGTGATGGTGGTGTCGCCCTCGCGCAGGCCGTCGTACCACCGCTTGATGGTCCGGGAGTCGCGTAACCGCTCCCGCCAGTCGTCCGGGTCGTAGAAGCCGAAGGTCAGGCTGGCCTGCGGGTCGAGGTCGATGAGCAGCACCTTCATGCCTCGGTTGGCCAGTTCGGCCCCGAGGTTGGCGGTCACGGTGGTCTTGCCGACCCCACCCTTGTAGTTGATAACGGACACCACGTACATCGACGTACCTCCCCAGACCTGGGAACGGTAGTCGGCCACCCTGGGTGAATTCGATCATCCGCGCGACTTTTCCGTGTAGCACGTAACTACGTATGTTCGTATTATTGAGTCATGGTGGATGTGGAGGAGCGGCTGGCGGCGCTGGAAGCGCAGGTCGCGGCACTTGTCGAGCGGCTCGGTGTGACGACCGGGCCGGTCACCCCGGAGGCCCCGGCGGAGGGCGTCTTCTGGGCCCTCGACGGGCTCAAGCAGCGCCTGCCCGCCGAGAGCGCGGGCGCCGTGCTCTACACCGGCACCGTCCGGGTCGCCGGGAGGTCCTACGACTGGCAGTACGGCCGAGAGGTGGACGACCTGCTGGCCGGCGACTGGGCCGAGCTGCCCGGCATCCTCTCCGCCCTGGGCCACCCGGTGCGGCTGCGCCTGCTGCGGGAGATCCTCACCGGCCGGCAGGGCACCGCCGAGCTGGCCGACATCGAGGAGCTCGGCACCACCGGCCAGCTGCACCACCACCTGCGCCAGCTCACCGCGGCGGGCTGGTTGCACAGCACCGGACGCGGCCGGTACGCCGTCCCCGCCGAACGGGTGGTGCCGCTGCTGGCCATCCTCACCGCCGCCCGCCGTTGACCACCCCGACCGACACCGACCGTTGACCACCCCGACCGGTGGGTAGATCACCGGCCACCCCGCACGGAAGGACCACCCCCATGCGTAAGCCGACCGCCGTCGCGCTGGTCGTCGGGATCGTCGCGGGCCTCGCCGGCCTCGCCGCCCATCCCCGGGAACCCCGGCTGACCGCCTCGACCACCGGTGACGCCGACGTCGCCGCCTCGGCCCGCGCCGCCGTGGCCGACCCGGACGGATATCGCGGCCTCGCCGTCGCGCTGATCGACGACGGCCGGGTCCGCACCGCCGGCCTCGGCGACCGTGACCGGCACGGCGCGCCGGTCGAATCCGGCACCCCGTTCGAGATCGGCTCGGTGACGAAGGTGCTCACCGGCATGCTGCTGGCCCGGCAGGCCGAGACCGGGGCGGTGCGGCCCGAGGACACCCTCGGCACCGTCTGGCCGGCGGTCGAGGGCCCGGTCCGCGAGGTCACCCTCACCGAGCTGGCCAGCCACCGGTCCGGCCTGCCCCGGATCGACCTCGGGTCGGTGGGCGCCTGGGTCCGGGTGCTCCGGGCCAACGTCGCCGCCGGCAACCCGTACGCCGGCCTGGACGTCGACCGGGTGCGGGACACCGCCGACGCGTACGCGCCCGGCGACGACCGGGGTCGGGTCGGCTATTCGAACCTCGGTTCGGCGGTGCTCGGGCAGGCCCTCGCCGCCGACGCCGGACTCGCCTTCCCCGAGCTGCTGGACCGGGACCTGCTGACTCCGCTCGGCATGACCGCGACCGTCCACGCCACCGATTCCGGTGCCCTGCCGGACGAGCGCGCGCAGGGCGCCCGTGGCAACGGACGCGTCGCGGACCCGTGGACCGGCAGCGGGTACGCCCCCGCCGGCATCGGCTACTGGTCCACCGTCGAGGACCTGGCCCGACTGGTCACCGCCACCACCGCCGGCACCGCACCCGGCGCCGACGCCCGTGACCCGCGCTTCGACGACGACGACCGCACCCGCATCGGGTACGGCTGGTTCACCACCCGCTACGACGACCAGGAGATCACCTGGCACGACGGCGGCACCGGCGGCTTCCGCTCGTACGTCGGCTTCGACCGGGCCACCGGGCGCGGGGTGGTGGTGCTCGGCAACACCGACAAGGCAGTGGAGCCGATCGGGCTGCGGCTGCTCGGCGTACCGCCGGACCAGGCCGGCGAGCCCACACCGGCACTGCCGGTCTGGGCCGGTGCGGGCATCGCCCTGGTGTTCACCGTCATCGGCGGGCTGTCGCTGCTCGGCGTCGCGTACCGCCCGACGCTGGACCGGTTGACCGTGCTCTCCGCCGGGGCCTGGGCGGTGGCCTACCCCGCGCTGGGGCGTCAGCTCGGCGACTGGTCGGCGGTGCCCGGCTGGCTCTGGGCGGTCGGTCCGGCGCTGAGTGCCGCCGGGCTGGCGCTGGTCGCGCACCGCTGGCGTGATCTGCCGACGAACCGGGCCGCCGTGCCGTGGCGGCGGGTCGTGGTGACGGTCGCCTCGCTGGTCGGGGCGGTGGTGGCAGTGGTCGTCGTGCTCGGCTGAGCATGGCCGGCGGTCGATGCGCAGCTCGGCGGCGTTCGGTCGCGCCGCTTCGAGCTTGATCAAAGCTGTTAAAGTCCGCCCAGTCCAGGCCGGCTGGGGAGGCGAGGATGGCACTGTCGTTCCGGGATGCGTTGTCGCAGATGCTCAAGGCGCGGTTCCCGATCCTGTACATCGAGTCCGCCGAGGAACAGCGCGCGGTCGCCGAGGTCGCGGCTGTGGCCCACGACGCCGTGCTGGTGCGTACCCCGCGTGCGGTGTGGACCTGGTCGCTGACCACCGGTCTGGTGCAGCCGGACGGCGTCTGGCGGACCGGCACCACCGAGCCGGCCGACGCCCTGGACGCCGTACTGCGGATCGACCAGCCGAGTGTGGTGATTTTCAAGGATCTGCACACCTCGCACGGCGACGGCGAGCGGCCCGGTAACGCCGGGGTGGTCCGCCGGCTGCGGGACGTGGCGGCGGCGTTCAAGTCCGGCGCGATGCCGCGCACCCTGATCCTGGTCTCGCCGGTGCTGCGCATCCCGGTCGAGTTGGAGAAGGACGTCACGATCGTCGACTTCCCGCTGCCCAGCGAGACGGAGATCCGGCAGGTGCTGGAGGCGATCATCCACGCCAACTCCGCCGACGGCCGGATCCAGATAGCCCTCGACGAGTTGGGGCGCGAGCGGTTCGCCAAGGCCGCCCTCGGGCTGACCCTGCACGAGGCGGAGAACGCCTTCGCCCGGGCGATGGTCAACGACGGCGTGCTGGACGGACGCGACCTCGACGTGGTGCACGAGGAGAAGCGACAGACCGTCCGCAAGTCCGGGCTGCTGGAGTTCGTCGAGGCGGACGTAAACCTCGCCGACGTCGGCGGTCTGGAGAACCTCAAGCGGTGGCTGGCCAAGCGGGACGGCTCCTGGCTGGCCGAAGCGGCGGCGTACGGCCTGCCCGCACCCCGGGGGGTCCTGATCACCGGCGTGCCCGGGTGCGGTAAGTCGTTGACCGCGAAGGCGATCGCGGCGGCCTGGGAGCTGCCGTTGCTGCGGCTCGACGTGGGCCGGGTCTTCGCCGGGCTGGTGGGCAGCAGCGAGCAGAACATGCGCACCGCCATCCGCACCGCCGAGGCGACCGCACCCTGCGTGCTCTGGGTGGACGAGATCGAGAAGGGCTTCGCCGGGGGTGGCGGCGACTCCGGCACCTCCACCCGGGTCTTCGGGTCCTTCCTCACCTGGATGCAGGAGAAGAACCGACCCGTCTTCGTCATCGCCACCGCCAACGACATCGAGAAACTGCCGCCGGAGCTGCTCCGCAAGGGACGCTTCGACGAGATCTTCTTCGTCGACCTGCCGACCCGGGCCGAACGGGCCGCCATCTGGCGGGTCCACCTCGCCCGACGGCTGCGTAACCCGGCCGTGGCCGGTGGGCTCGCGCTCGACGAGACGCTGCTCGCCGAGCTTGCCGATCTCAGCGAGGGCTACTCCGGCGCCGAGATCGAGCAGGCGGTCATCGCCGGGCTCTTCGACGCGTTCGGCGAACGCCGTCCGCTGCGCCGCGACGACCTGGCCCAGGCGGTGGTCGGCATGGTTCCGCTCAGCGTCACCCAGGCCGAACGGATCGACGCCATCCGCGCCTGGGCCGACGCCCGCGCGGTGGCGGCCACCGCCGCCGAGGACTGGGACAGCGGCGCGTCCGTCGACCGGAGTGCCCGGCACGCCACGCCGACCCAACGTGGTGGACGGGCGGTCGAGTTCTGATGACCGAGTTGACCGGAAGGAGCCCGCGGTGAGTATCTCGCTCGTGCTGCTACCCCTCGCCGTCGCCGCGGTGGCCGCCGCCCACGGCGTCACCTCCCGTTCCGAACAGGAGGGCCGGATCGTCTGCGAGGTGCAGACCCGGATGCGGGACGAGAACCTGCTCGCCGCCGCGTTGCACGACACCGCCGCCGTGGTCGCCGTCGCGCCGGATTCGATCACCGCGGACTGGGCCGGTGTCCGGGCGAGCTTCCAGCGCGACGAGGCCGGCATCTGGTCGGCGCACTTCACCGGCGACATCGACGAGCCGAGGGCCGTGGAGGTGGTCCGCGCGGTCGACGTCGCGTACGGCCGGCAGGTCCAGCGGGCGGTGTTGGACCGGCTGCGGCAGCAGGCACCGGCCGCCGGGCTGCGGCTGGAGTCAGAGCAGGTCACCGACGACGACGCGGTCCGCCTGGTCTTCGCCGTGCAGGGAGCCCGCTCGTGACCGCCGAGCAGCCACGACTCGTGGTCACCGTGAGCAGCGAGGGCGTGGTCAGCGCCGAGACCCGGGGCATCCTGGGCGACCGGTGCCTGGACTACGTCGCGGTGCTGGAGGACCTGTTGGCCGCCCGGACGGTCAGCAGCGCCTACACCGCCGACCATGCCCGAACCCGGGACGTCGTACGACAGGAGGACCGAGATGTCGACCGCGCCTGACCCGGCCTGGACGCAGCAGGGCGTACCGGCGGCGCGAGCGGCGAACCCGGCCGCGAGTTGGAAGTGGCGCGTGCTGCACAGTTGGTGGCTGCTGCTGCCGATCGTCGGCATGAGCTGCCTCGGCGGCTTCGGGTTCCTCTTTGTCGGGCTGAAGGCGCGGCGGGCGGCGTGGTGGGTCTCCGGCATTGCCTACCTGGTGCTCGGCTGGACCGCCTTCATCCTGGTCGGCGAACTGGGCGAGACGGTCACCGACTGGGCCGTCGGGGGCGTCCTGGCGATCTGGATGACCAGCATCGTGCACGCGCTTGTGATCAACCCGTCCTGGCTGCGCTGGCGGGCGGGCTACCGCCCCTGGTACGCCGAGCCCGGTGGCCCGTACCCGCCCGTCGCGCTGGCCCCACCGCCCGGTGCGCCCGGCACGTCGTACCCGCCCCAGACCGGCTGGACCCCACCGCCCCGCCAGGCGTTTCCGCCCACCACGGCGTACCCGCCGGTCACCGGCGCCCAGCCGCCGGCCTACCCGCCGGCCCCGCTGTCGTCGGACTTCCCGCCGCCCCTGCCGGACTATCCGTCGGCGTTGTCCGAGTACCCGCCGCCGTTGCCGAGCCAGCAGTCGGGGGCGACGACCGTCGACCACGGTGGCGCGCCTGGCTCGCTCGACGTCAACTCCGCCCGGTGGGAGGAGTTCGCGGTGCTGCCCGGCTTCGACCCGGGCCGGGCGCGGCAGGTCGTCGACGCGCGGGACCGCCGGGGCGGGTTCGGCGGGCTCGCCGAGTTCACCGCCGCCGCGAATCTGGCCCCGCACGAGTACGCCCGGCTGCGTGACCGCCTCACCTGCACGCCGCCGGGCGGCCACCGGCCGGGATACCCGCCGTCCGGTCGCGTCCTGGATGTCTGAGGGCGGTCCGGCCCCGCGACGCGCGGCGAGGACCGTCGCGCTGGCCCGCTTCCTGGCCGCCACCCGGGCCGAAGGTCCGGGGCTGCGCACCGCCGTCTGGGTCCAGGGCTGCGCGGTGCGCTGCGTCGGCTGCTTCAACCCGCACCTGTGGAGCTTCCGGGGCGGCGACGAGGTAGACCCGGCCGACCTGGTGCGGCGCGTGCTCGACGCACCGACCGAGGGGCTGACCCTGCTCGGCGGGGAGCCCTTCGACCAGGCGGCCGCGCTCGCCGAGGTGGCCGCCGGGGTACGCGACGCGGGTCGCTCGGTGATGACCTTCAGCGGCTACACGTACGCGCGACTGCGCGCGGCGGCCGATGCCGGTCGGGACGACGTCGCCGCCCTGCTGGCCGCGACCGACCTGCTGGTCGCCGGGCCCTTCGAGGCCGACCGGATCGACCGGCGGCGACCCTGGGTGGGCTCCACCAACCAGGAGTTCGTGCTGCTCAGCAACACTTTTCCGAATCTGCTCGACGAGGCGTCGGGCAGCCCGGACCGGGTGGAGATCACTGTGGACACCAGCGGGCGGATCGCGGTGAACGGGTGGGCCGAGGCGGACGCCCTCGACGAGCTGCTGGCCTCGGTGAGCCGTCCGCAGCCGACGCGACACGGCGTGATCGGCTGGCCCGAACGGACCTGACGGCGGCCTGAGGTGGCCGAACAGTCCCGTTGCCGTGGTCATCGATGTGTATCAGGATGGCCGCAGCATCCGGCACACGGGGGTCGGGAGTCGGATATCCGAAGAGGAAGGACGTGGCACATCGTGGTGCCTTTCTCCGGCAGGAGGGTGATCGCCGCCATCGCGGCGGGCACCCTGGTGGGCACGGTGGCGCTGGTAGGACCGGCGACGGCGAGCCCGAACAACAACACGGTCAAGAAGCTCACCAAGGCGGTGACGGTCAAGGGCGTCATCACGCACCTCGACCGGTTCCAGGCCATCGCCGACGCCAACGACGGCACCCGTGCCTCCGGTACGCCGGGCTACGACGCGAGCGCCGACTACGTGGCGAAGCTGCTCAAGAAGGCCGGCTACCAGGTCACCCGCCAGCAGTTCGACTTCGCTTTCTATGAGGAGTTCGGCTCCTCGTTCGCCCAGGTGGCGCCGAACGCGACCGACTACGCCGAGGGCGTCGACTACGAGCTGATGGACTACTCCGGCGACGGGGTGGGCCAGGGCCAGGTCGTCGCGGTAGACCTCAGCCTGACGCCGCCGCGCGCCTCCACGTCCGGCTGCGAGGCCAGCGACTTCGCCACCGTCGACGTGGTCGGCAAGATCGCTCTGATGCAGCGCGGCACCTGCGGGTTCGGCGACAAGGTGGCCAACGCCGAGGCCGCCGGCGCGGTCGGCGCGATCGTGATGAACCAGGGCAACGGTACGCCGGAGGCCAACCCGGACCGCTACGACCTGTTCGCCGGCACCCTCGGTGCACCGGTCGGCATCCCGGCCGTCAGCGTCTCGTACGACGCCGGGGCGCAGTTCGCGGCGACGGCGGGTCTGGTCCTGCGGATCGAGGCCGACACCACCTCGGAGGTCCGCAGCACCGAGAACGTCTTCGCGCAGACCCGGCACGGCCGCACCGACAACGTCGTCATGGCCGGCGCGCACCTCGACTCGGACCCGGCCGGGCCGGGCTACAACGACAACGGCACCGGCAGCGCCGCGCTGCTGGAGGTGGCCCTCCAGATGGCGAAGGTCAAGCCGGCCAACGCGGTCCGGTTCGCCTGGTGGGGCGCGGAGGAGGCGGGCCTGGTCGGCTCGCAGTACTACGTGGACAGCCTGACCGAGCAGCAGGTCGGCGACATCGCCCTCTACCTCAACTTCGACATGATCGGGTCGCCGAACTACGTGTTCGGGGTCTACGACGGTGACGACTCGGCGCAGCAGGGTGCCGGACCGGGGCCGGAGGGGTCGGCACAGATCGAGCAGGTGTTCGAGAGGTTCTTCGCCTCCCGCAAGCTGCCGACCGTGCCGTCGGACTTCACCGGTCGCTCGGACTACGGCGCGTTCATCGCCGTCGACATCCCGGCCGGTGGCCTGTTCACCGGCGCGGAGGGCATCAAGACGGCCGAGGAGGCCGCCCTCTTCGGCGGGCTGGCGGGGGAGGCGTACGACCCCTGCTACCACCAGGCGTGCGACAGCCTGACGCCGGTCGCCGACGGTGCCGACCCGGCGTTGTACCGCGCCCTGAACAAGAAGTACAAGCTCCGGGGCAACGTCAACGTGCACGCGCTGGACGTCAACTCCGACGCGATCGCCGCCTCGGTGATCACGTTCGCGTACGACACCTCGGCCGTGAACGGTGTGCCGGGCAAGACGCCCGGCAAGGGGAAAGGCAAGGGCAAGGGGCACGGCCCCAAGCACGGACACCACCACCATGGGCACTCCTGGCGGTGACGCCGACCGGGCCGGGCTCCTCCGTGGGGCCCGGCCCGCACCGCTCACTGCCCGGGCATGGCCGAGCGGGTCAGCCGCCAGTGCTGCCGTCCGCCCTCGTCCCGGACGACCACGCCGTAGCGGGCCAGTTCGGTCCGCAGCTCGCCGGCCTCTTTGCCCCGGTCGTCGTCCATCGCCTTCTGCCGGGCTTTCAGCAGCGCGTCCGCGCCCGGCGGCAGGCCGGGCAACTCGGGCACCCAGAGCCGGTACGCGGCCCGGTGCGGGTCATCGTCCGCCCAGGGCCAGCCGTGCTCCCGGAACGCCCCGGCCAGGTCGGCGCCCGAAAGGTCGGAGCGCTGCCGGAGGAGTTCCTCGTCGTCCGCGCCGAGCAGCACCAGCTCCTTGCCGTCGCGGTAAGCCACCTGGACGTCCCGCCGTGCGAACTCCCGCTCCTTGCCGCCGCGCCGTACGCGTACCCGGTCCACCGCCACCTCGACGACGACCTGATCGGCGGCCCCGAGAGCACCGAACACCAGCCCGGCCAGGACGCCGACCGCCACCCCGGCCGCCAGAGCCTGCTGGTCGGGCATGCGGTCGACCATGCGGAACAGCCCCTGCGCGGGGGCCCAGGACAGGCCGGCCACCCAGCCCGCCCCGGCCGCCAGCACCGCCCCCACGGCACCGCCCGCCAGCGGGAACCCGACCCAGAGCACCAGCGTCTCCAGCCGACCCCCGCTGACCACGGTCGGCCTGCCGTACGCCGTCACGCCACCTCCCGACGCGTCGTCCGCACCAACCCGACGACCATGGGTAGGACCAGCCACACCAGCAGGGAGACCGCGAGCCGTGCCCACTGCCCGGCGGTCACCTCCGGGGTGAACAGCGGCCCCATGGTGCGCCCGGTGTCCAACCACTCGGCGCTGCGGTTCAGCGGCCGGATCAGCCCGCCGAGGATCATCCAGACGTTCGGCAGCACCAGGTAGGAGACGATGGCCAGCGGCGTGTGCAGGAACAACAGGCCGAAGGCGGCGCCCATCAGCACACAGGACACCTGGAACACGACGGCGTGCAGGACCAACGCACCCTCGATTCGCCAGGTCCCGGCGCCGCCGGTGGCGTCGGCGATCAGGTTCGCCACGGCCGCCACGGCGAGACTGACCACCACCGACGCCAGGGCGGCCAGCACCACCGCGACGAGTTTGGCGATGATCACCCGGCCTCGGCGGGGTACCAGGGCGAAGGTGGTCAACGCGGTCCGCTGCGACCACTCGCTGGTGATCGAGAGGATGCCCAGCACCGGCAGCAGCAACCCGATCGGCAGCAGCGACGGGATGAAGAAGTCGACGAAGGTCTGCTCGGCGTCCTCCGCGTACACCAGTTGGATGGTGGCGATCAGGGCGGCGATCAGCGCGATGGTGATCAACAGCCAGCGTCCGGCCCGGGTGTCGACGAGCTTGCGCAGCTCCACCCGGGTCAGCCGGGTCAGTGACGGTGCCCGCTCGGCCGCCCGGCTGGCCGGCCGGGTGTCCTCGGGGGCGACGGTGGTGGTGGTCATCGGACGGGCTCCCTGGTCGGCTCGGTGGCGCTGGTCCCGGCGGTCTGTGATCCGCCGGTCGCGGTGAGGGTGAGGAAGAGCTGCTCCAGGCCGCCGCTCCCGGCCGGGCGCAGCTCGGTCAGGGCGACGCCGGCTGGCAGCGCGGCCTCGCCGAC
>NZ_SISL01000201.1:0-10535 GCF_004307965.1 Verrucosispora sp. SN26_14.1
GCCCACCACGCCTCCGCCGACGACGCCTCCGCCCACCACCCCGCCGCCCACGACGCCGCCGCCCGGCACCAAGGTCGACAACCCGTACCTGAACGCCCGGGGCTACGTGAACCCGGAGTGGAAGGCCCGGGCCGAGTCGGTCACCGGCGGCAACCGGGTGTCGAGCATCTCGACCGCCGTCTGGATCGACCGGATCGCCGCGATCGAGGGTACGGACAACAGCCAGTCCAACGGCCCGATGGGCATCCGGGACCACCTGGACGAGGCGCTGCGGCAGAACGCCGAGTACATCCAGTTCGTCATCTACAACCTGCCCGGCCGTGACTGCGCGGCGCTCGCCTCCAACGGTGAGCTGAAGGCCGACGAGCTGCCGAAGTACAAGGCGGAGTACATCGACCCGATCGCGGCGATCATGGGTGACGCGAAGTACCGCAACCTGCGGATCATCAACGTCATCGAGGTCGACTCGCTGCCGAACCTGGTGACCAACACCTCCAACAACCCGGGTGGCACCGTGATGTGCGACACGGTGAAGGCCAACGGCGCGTACGTGCAGGGTGTCGGTTACGCGCTGGCCAAGCTGGGCGCGCTCTCGAACGTCTACAACTACGTCGACGCCGGGCACCACGGCTGGCTCGGCTGGGACAGCAACTTCGTCCCGAGCGCCCAGGTCCTGAAGGAGGCCGCCACCGCCTCCGGCAGCACGGTCAACCACGTGCACGGCTTCATCACCAACACGGCGAACTACTCCGCCCTGATCGAGCCGTACGCGAAGATCAGCGACACGGTCAACGGGCAGACGGTGCGCCAGGCCAAGTGGATCGACTGGAACTTCTACAACGACGAGCAGAGCTTCGCTCAGGCGTTCCGGCAGGAACTGGTCCGGCAGGGCTTCCCGAGCGGCATCGGCATGCTGATCGACACCTCCCGTAACGGCTGGGGCGGCAGCGCCCGGCCCACCGGCGCGGGCCCGACGACCAGCGTGGACGCCTACGTGGACGGTGGCCGGGTCGACCGTCGCATCCACAAGGGCAACTGGTGCAACCAGGCCGGTGCGGGCATGGGCGAGCGGCCGAAGGCCGCGCCGGCGGCGGGTATCGACGCGTACGTCTGGGCCAAGCCCCCGGGCGAGTCGGACGGCTCCAGCCGCGAGATCCCGAACAACGACGGCAAGGGCTTCGACCGGATGTGCGACCCGACCTACACCGGTAACGACCGTAACGGCAACAGCCGCAGCGGTGCCCTGGCCGACGCCCCGATCTCGGGCGCCTGGTTCTCGGCGCAGTTCGCCGAGCTGATGCGCAACGCCTACCCGCCGTTGTCCTGACGGTCAGGCATACCGGCCGCCAGCAGTAGGTGAGGCGCTGCGGCGGCGGGTTCCCCGGGCCCCTGGTCCGACCGCACCGGTCGGACCAGGGGCCCCTCTCGCCGCGCGGCGCGGGTCCACTCGAACCGGGTGGGCCCGTACCGTGCTCAGGGCACCGTCTTCTCGATCGCCGCCCGGCCGGTCTCGGCCAGCTCACGCCGGGCGCGCTCGATGTTCTCGGGGGTGAGGTCCTGGCCTCGGGCCATCACCAGGTCCTCCGGGTCCCACGGCTGCTCGGCACCGGTACGGATGTCGGCCGGGGCGGCTCCGGTGCCGGTCCCGGTCGCGCCGGTGCCCGCCGCGTACGGGTCGGCGATGACGTCCTCGGTGGGCGCGTCGAGGTCGATCCGCTCACCCGGCCCGGCGAAGGCCGGGGTGTCCCGGTCGGCCCCGCCGCCGGTCATCAGCTCGGGCACGCCGCTGTCGTCGTCCACCGCCGCGGCCACCTCGGGGCGCTCCTCCAGCGGTCGGTCGCGATCCGTCATCCTGCCGCCCTCCTGTCCGCCGCACGGTTCCTCCGGCCCCCTGCGGGTACCCGCCGGTCACCGGGCCATGCCTACGACGACACGACGAAGGCGGGCGTCCCGTCCGGGGACACCCGCCTTCGACGGTGATCAGCGGCCGAGCACCCGGTCGAGGAAGTCGCGGTAACCGCGGACCGCCACCCGGAGCTGCTCGGTGTCGGGCGAGCCCGCATCCTGCCACCCGCCGAGCTTGCTCTTGTGCTCCGCCAGCGCCGCGGACAGCGCCTGCATGGCCTCGTCGACGAGCGACTGCGCCTGACCGGCGGCGGCCTGCGGGTCGTCCACGAAACGGAGCTGGACGTCACGCCAGCGGTCCCGGAAGCCCTGTGCGGTCGACTCGTCGAAGAGGGTCGCCGCGCCGGCCGGAACCGTCGATCCGGCGTCGGTGCCGCCGGCCGGCGACTGCCCGTCCGGGTCGACCATCGTCGGGGTGGCGCTGCCGTAACCGGGGCCGCCGGCCGCCGCCACGTCGGTGGTGTCGACGGTCGACGCGTCACCGGGGATGTCCCGCGACTCGATCCGCCCGTCGAGGTCGTCGGCCCGGTGGCCGCCCGGCCCACGGTCGACGGCCGTACCAGTGTCGTCGAGTTCGTCGAGGTCGTCGCCGCTCCGGTCGAACTCGGCGGTCGGGTCGGCCCGCAGCCCCTCCCGCTCACCGTCGACCGCGCCGTCGCCCGGCGCCGCGGTGCGCTCCTCGCGCGGGTCGATCTCGTCCTCCGGGCGCGGGCTGGCCAGCGCGGACGCGGCCACCGCGCCACCGACCGAGGTGGCACCGAAAGCGGTCGGCACCGGAGCGGGATCGGTCACCTCGTCGGCACGGTCGTCGTCGCCCGGCCGACCGTCCCAGGGGCGGTTGCGGTCGGTGGACTCCACCCGGTCGCGGTCCGTCGGCTCGTCGGTGTGGTCGAGGTCGTCCGGTACGTCCCGGTGGTCACCGTTCGGCGGCACTGCCACCGGGGCAGACCGGACGGCCTCGGGGTGGTCGTTGTTGAGCTGCTGCTCGTCTTGCCGCATGGTGCTCTCCTCAGCGGTTCGTGGCGTCATGGGCGGCCTCGGGGTGGCGCTGCTCCGGGGTGGTGGTCGACGCGACCGGTTCCTCGCCGAGCAGGTCGGCGAAGAGGGCGCGGTAGTGGACGACGGCCTGGCGAAGGTCCTCGGTGCCGGCCTCGCCCCGCGAGTTGCGCAGGTGGATCTCGTGCGCGTCCCGGTAGTGGCCGAGCGTCCGGGCGTGCTCGACGGAGAGGTGGGCGAGCTGGTCGGAGAAGTCACCGGTGGGGTAACCCCGCTCGGCGACGAGTCGCGTGACCAGTTCGTCGGCCTGACCGACGGTCTCGGCGGGGGAGTCGATGAAACGCACCTGGAGTTCCTCCCAGGCGGCGGCGTACCGGGCGCGGGACTCGGGGTCCAGCGGGACGAGTTCGAGATCCGCGTGCCGGCGTTCCCGGTCCCGCAGCTCGCGCTCGGCGTCGCTGCGACTGTCCCGCTCGGCGACGACGTGGTCGTACTCCGGGCCGAAGCGTTGCCGTAGCGAACGGCGGCGGCCGGCCACGACGACGGCCGCGGCCACGGCGGCGACCACCAGGATGACGAGGACGGTGACGACTATCTGCGTGGGCGACATGGCTCCTCCTTCGCTTCAGGTATTCCCTCCTGGCACTGATCGCCAATCCCGTTCCGGGGCACTTTCCTCATCCGGATCGGTGGTGGCCAGGGCGGAACGTCGTCCGAAGGGGGCGAAGGGCGGACAGTCACATCGACCGAGGCCGGGACCGGGACGGGCACCGCACGGTCGCCCGTTGCGGGCGGCAGGGGCGTCCTCGGTACGTCCGGCACCGTATAGGTAGTCTCGACAGACGGTAGTGCGTCCGGCGGGGATTACGTATCCTGCCCAAGGCGCCCGAACCCCGGCGCCCCGGCGGGCAGCCGAGGCGCGTGTCGGTGACGGTGCTGCCCGGCCGTGCCGGAGCCCTTCCAGCCACCCTCCCGGGCGAGGTCCGATTGAACACCCGCGACTGGCCGATCCGCTCCAAGCTGACCGCGCTGGTCGTGGTGCCGGTGACCGCGCTGCTGGCACTGTGGATCTTCGCGACCACGCTCACCTTCGGCCCCGCACTGGATCTGCTCGCCGCCCGGACCCTTCTGTACGACCTGGGCCGGCCGGGCGAGACGGTGGTGGCCGAGCTGCAACGGGAGCGGCGGCTCTCGGTGGTCCATCTCGGCTCGCCGCGCACGGTCTGCGGTCAACCACCGACCAACTGCGTACTGCCGGAGCTCGTCGCACAGCGGGACCGCACCGACATCGCGATCGCCGAACTCCAGCGCCGGGTCTCCGGAGAGCAACTGCGCGACGCCGCCGGTGAGCTGCTGGAGACCCGGCTGGACCGGCTCCTCGGCGAACTGGAGGCGCTGCCGTCGGGGCGTGCGTTCATCGATCGCCGGGACCTCGACCGGGCCGGGGTGATCGGTCTCTACAGTGGCATGATCTCGTCCGCGTTCCACACCTTCTCCGCGCTGGCGAACCTGCCGGACCAGGATCTCAACCGGGAGGCGCGGGCGCTGACCGACATCGGCCGCTCGCGGGAGCTGCTCGGTCAGACCGACGCGCTGCTGGCCGGCGCGTTGATCGGCGGACGACTCGCCGAGGGCGAGCACACGCTGCTCGTGCAGGGCATCGCCAACCAGCGCTTCCTGGCCGAGAGCGCGGTGGCCGACCTGCCGGAGCCGGACCGTGTGGCGTACCAGCGGTTGACCGAGCAGGACGAGTTCACGCAGTTGCGGCAGATGCAGGACGAGCTGGTCGCCGCCGATCCCTCGGCCCGACTCCGGATCGACCAGCAGGCCTGGCAGACCAGCTACGACACGGTGCAGCGGTCGCTGCGCGACTTCGAGCTGACCCAGGCCGACGGTCTGGCCGACCGCTCGGTGCCGATGGCGGTGCGCACCCTGGTCCGGCTGGCCGCCGCCGGGTTGCTCGGTCTGGTCGCCGTCGTGCTCTCGCTGGTCGTCGCGCTGCGGGTCGGCCGGTCGCTGGCGAAGCGGTTGACCCAGGTACGCGGCACCGTCAAGGAGGCCGAGGAGCGCCTGCCCGAGGTGGTGGAGCGGCTGCGCCGGGGCGAGCAGGTGGACGTGGCCCACGAGGCGCCGCTGGCCGACCGGGGCGCGGACGAGATCGGCCAGGTGGCCCAGGCGTTCACCGAGGTGCACAAGGCCGCGATCCGGTCCGCCATGGTCGAGGTGAGCCTGCGTCGCGGCCTCAACGAGGTCTTCCTGAACATCGCCCGACGCAGCCAGGGCCTGGTGCACCGGCAGCTCACCGTGCTCGACCGGATGGAACGCGACGCCGAGGACCCGGACCACCTGGCCGAACTGTTCCGGGTGGACCACCTCGCCACCCGGCTTCGGCGGCACGCCGAGGACCTGGTCATCCTCGCCGGTGCGGCACCCGGGCGGGGCTGGCGAAACCCGGTCGCCATGGTGGACCTGATCCGGGGCGCGATCTCCGAGGTCGAGTCGTACGACCGGGTGGACATCGTCAACGTCCAGGCCGCCGGCACGGTGGGTCGGGTCGTCGGCGACGTCATCCACCTGCTCGCCGAACTGATCGAGAACGCCACCGCGTACTCGCCGCCGGACTCCCGTGTGGAGATCTCGGGCGAGCACGTCGCCCACGGGTACGCGCTCTCCGTCACCGATCACGGGCTCGGCATGACGGCCGCCGCCATCGAGGAGGCCAACCGCAAGCTCGCCCGGTCACCGGACTTCGACCCGGCCGAGACCGCGCGGCTGGGGCTGTTCGTGGTCGCGCGGCTCGCCGCCCGGCACGACGTACGCGTGCGGTTGCGGGAGTCGGACGGGACCGGGCTGACCGCCGTGGTGCTGATCCCGGGGGCACTCATCACCGCCGAGCCGTCACCCCTGCCCGACCTGGACACTCCCGCCGGAGACGACCAGGCCACCACCCCGGAACAGCGCCGGCTGGCCCGGGCCACCCGGTTGACCACAGTGCCCCGGCAGACCACGCGATCACAGGCCGAGCCGGAGAAGCCGACCACCACCGAGGCGGTGCCGGCGAGTGCGACCGGTGGCCGGGGCGGTCCCACCTTCGGCTCCACGGTCGGCCCGGCCGAGGCGGACGGTCTGCCCCGCCGCATCCGTCAGCGGGGCCCGGCCGCCACCACGCCGTCGGCCGCCACCGCGTCGCCAGACACCGCCGTACCCTCCGCCGCCACCTCATCCCCGGTCGCCGACGCCGCCGGACCGGCACCGGTCGGGTCGACGCCCCCAGTGGCCTCCGGCACCGGTCCGTCCGGCACCGGTGCGTCCAGTGACGGGTCGTCCGGTCCGGCCGGGCACCGGGCGGCACCGCGCCGTGCGCAGGACGGCCTCGACGCGCCGACGGTGCAGATGCCGGCGGTGTCCTCGGCGATCGACGGGCCGACGATGCGGCAACCGGTGGTGGTCCCGCGCGGGCCGATCCGGCCGCTCGGCGAGCCGACCCCACGCAGCCCGGAGGAGGCCCGTCGGTTCATGTCGGCACTCCAGGCGGGCACCGCGCGGGGCCGACGCGCCGCCGTCGCGCCGAACGACGACGCGGGGTCCACCGGACCGTCCACCGGTGACGCGGTACGTACCGGACCGCCGAACGGCGAGGCGGGACGTAGCGGATCACCGACCGACCAGGCGGTGACGGCCGGAGCACCCACCGGAGAGGCCGGGCGTACCGGATCGCTCTCGCCGGGTCGATCCGGTGTGGCTTCCCCCGACCACGAGCAGGACCGAGACACCGAGCCGGCAGGGCCGCCGGCCGGTGACCCGGCGACTGTGCAACCCCCGACCGCGACTGAGAGGGACGCCTGATGCATTCGACGAGGCAGAGTGCCGATCTCGGCTGGTTGTTGGACGACTTGTTGGAGCGGGTACCGACCGCGCGGCAGGCGGTGGTGCTCTCGGCGGACGGGCTGCTCCTCGGCTGCTCCACCGGGATGGACAAGGCCGACGCCGAGCACCTCTGTGCGCTGGCCTCCGGACTGTCCAGCCTGGCCCGGGGCGCGAGCCGCCACCTCACCGGCGGGCCGGTGCGCCAGACGGTGGTGGAGATGGAGGACGCGTACCTCTTCGTGACGGCGGCGGGGCAGGGTGCCTGCCTCGCTGTCGCCAGTGACGCCGATGCCGACATCGGCCTGGTGGCGTACGAGATGGCGATGCTGGTGACCCGGGTGGGCGAGAATCTCGGGACACCGACCCGGGCGTCGGTGGGTGCCGCCGATGCGCACTGACTTACCGGGGAACCAGCACGAATGGCTCGACGCCGATGCCGGGCCGGTGGTCCGGCCGTACACGCTGACCGGTGGCCGGGTACGGGCCAGCGCGGACGCCTTGGACCTGGTGGCGTACGTGCTGGCGAAGCCGGACCCGGACCTCGGCGCCTACCCGGAGCTGTACCCGGAACACCGGCTGTTGGTGGAACTCGCCGGTCGGGGAACGCCGGTGGTGGAACTCGCCGCCGACCTCAATCTCGCCATCGGTGTGGTCCGGGTACTGCTCGGCGATCTACTCTCCCGGGGACTGGTCGCCGTGCACCAGCCGCCACGTGCCACGTACCTGCCCGACAACGACATCCTCAAGGCGGTGGTCGATGGACTCCGTGCGTTATGACGGCGAGCGGCGGGAACACGGTATCCCGATCGCGCTGAAGATCCTCGTCGCCGGTGGCTTCGGCGCCGGCAAGACGACGTTGGTCAGCGCGTTGAGCGAGGTCCGGCCGTTGCAGACCGAGGAGATCCTGACCGGGGCGGGCATCGAGACCGACGACCTCTCCGGGGTGGAGACCAAGTCGACCACCACGGTGGCGATGGACTTCGGCCGCATCACCATCAACGACGACCTCCAGCTCTACCTGTTCGGTACGCCCGGGCAGGACCGGTTCTGGTTCCTCTGGGACGAGCTGGCGTTCGGGGCGCTCGGTGCGGTGGTGCTGGCGGACACCCGGCGGCTGGCCGACTGCTTCCCGTCGATCGACTACTTCGAGCAGCGTGGCATCCCGTTCGTGGTCGGCGTCAACTGCTTCGACAACTCGCAGCGGTTCAGCCTGGAGGCGGTCCGCCGCGCTCTCGACCTCGACGGCAACGTGCCGATGGTGCTCTGCGACGCCCGCGACCGGCAGTCCGGCAAGACAGTGTTGATCTCCCTGGTCGAGCACGTGGCCCGGCAGCGGGGCGAGCCGGTGCCGGCCGCCTGACCCGGATCCCGGAGGCGGGCCGGGGCCGGGCTGCTCCGGGAAGGACCGGAGGTCCGTCGCGGATTCCAGGTCTAACCGGCCCGCATCGGGGCAAGGCTTCTGGTGAGATCGACACGACATTCGGCAGGGAGGCGGAACACGGTGGCGGTTCAGGGCGAGATCGTGCACATCGGCGGCTACACGGCGTCCAGCGGCGGCCGGGCCACCGGCATCGTCGCGGCCCGCCGGGATCCGCACACCGGCGACCTGACGTCGCTGGGCACGGTCGCGGTCACCGCGTCGCCGTCCTTCCTCGCCCGCCACCCCCGACTGCCGATGCTGTACGCGGTCAACGAACTACCCACCGGCGAGATCAGCGCCTGGCGGGTGGGGGCCGACGGAGAGCTGGACGCCGCCGGCACTCAGCCGACCGGTGGCGCGGATCCGTGCCACCTGGCAGTCACGCCGGACGGCGGGCATCTCGTGGTGGCCAACTACAGCAGCGGCAGCGTGACGGTGTTCCCGCTCGACGCCGACGGTGTCCCGGGCGCGCGTACCGACGTGGTGGCCCACCAGGGGCACGGGCCGGACCCCGAGCGGCAGGAGCAGGCGCACGCCCACATGGTCGTGCCCGGCACGGACGGCGCACCGCTGTTCGCCGTCGACCTGGGCACCGACTCGATCTACCGGTACGACCTCGACGCGGCGGGCGCACTGTCGCCCCGGGGTGCCCGGGTACGGACCGCCCCGGGGGTGGGGCCGCGGCACCTGGCCCGGCACCCGGACGGCCGGCGCTGCTACGTCTCGGGCGAGTTGGACGGCTCGGTCCTCACGTACGAGGTGGCCGGCGACGGTGGGCTCCAGGAACTCGGTCGGGTCGAGGCCAGCAGCAGGGGCGGGCACGTACAGCCGTCGGAGATCGCCGTGGGTGCCGACGGGCGTTTCCTCTACGTCGCCAACCGGGGAGTGGGCACGATCACCGTCTTCGCCCTCGGCGCGAAACTTCCGGAGCAGGTCGCCGAGGTGGACACCGGCGGCGAGTGGCCGCGCCACTTCGTCATCATCGGCGAGCACCTCTATGTCGCCGACGAGCGGGCGGATATGGTACGCATTTTTCTCCTCGATCGGGAGACCGGCGTACCGGCGCCACTGGGGGAGCCGCTGGTGGTCGCGAGCCCTACCTGCGTTCTGCCCTGATCGTGGGCCTGAGACATAGATGCATCCACATTGCGCCGTGACTTCGTCACGCAAAGTTATCAAATCGAGGGAAACTGTTTCTCCTCTGTAACTTTCGACCGAACGGCCATGGCAGTCCACCGGCGGGATACGCAAGATGGTCTGCGTGTCAGCAGGCCGCCATCGCATGCGTTCAGGTTTTCACGGCGCCGCCGCCGCGGCGGCGGTCGGCGTTCTCGTCGTCACGGCCGGGGGATGGGTCGGCTATCGCCAACTCGCGGGTCAGGACTGCTCGGGCAAGATCGAGCTGTCCGTCGCCGTGGCCAACGAGATCGCTCCCGCGGTGGACCAAGCGGCCACCGAGTGGGAGGAGAAGGGTGCCGCCGTCGAGGGGACCTGCATCGACGTGACGGTCTCGGCGGCCGACCCGGTCGAGGTGGCGGCGGTGGTGGCGGCCAAGCACGGCGCGACCCTGGCCGGCGTCGGCCAGGCCAGTGGCACCGCGGTGAGCCCCGATGTCTGGATCCCGGACTCCTCCACCTGGCTGCTGCGGCTCAAGACCGGTGGCGCGGCGGCCTTCGAGCCGGGCAACGGGGCGTCGATCGCCAGCAGCCCGGTGGTCGTCGCGATGCCCGAGCCGATCGCCGCCCGGCTGGGCTGGCCGCAGAAGGAACTCGACTGGACCCAGTTGCTGGCCCGGGTCAACAGCGACCGGCCGCTGCGGACCGGGATCGTGGAGCCGACCCGGGACGCCGCCGGGCTGTCCGGCCTGCTGTCGCTGATGACCGCGGCGTCGTCCACCGGTGGTGCCACCGCCGAGCAGGACCGGGTCGGCGCGTTGCGGGCGCTGGCGTCGGGCGCCTCGGCGCTGCGTCAGGACCTGCTCGCGAAGTTCCCGACCTCGACGGACAACACCACGCTCGCCAGTGCGCTCGGTGCGGCGGCCCTCTCCGAAGAGGACGTCATCCAGTACAACGCCCGCAAGCCTCCGGTGCCGCTGGCGGCGCTCTATCTCAAACCGGCGCCGCTGCCGTTGGACTATCCGTACGCGGTACTGCCCGGTATCGATCCGGCCAAGGCGTCCGCCGCCCGTGTGCTGTTCGAGGCGCTGACCACCTCGTCGTTCAAGGACAAGCTGGCCGCGCAGTCGCTGCGCGGGCCGGACGGGAACTGGGGGAGCGGCTTCGCCGCCCCGCAGGGCGCGCCCTCTCCGGCCGGTGGCGACGCCTCCGCAGCGCCCCCGCCGCAGGGC
>NZ_SISL01000202.1:0-10459 GCF_004307965.1 Verrucosispora sp. SN26_14.1
AGATGGTATAAGAGACAGCGGTGAGACCGATCAGCAGGAAGACCAGGTCGGCGTGCACTTGGGAGATGGTCTGCGGATCGAGGCCGTTGCGGACGGCGTTCGCGTCGCCCGCGTGCGGGCCGCTGCCGGTGACCGCCACGCCGACCACGATCACCGCCGCACTGACCACCACGGTCAGCCAGGTCAGGGTGCGCAGCGCGGAGGGCACGACCGGCACCTTCGGCCCGTCCGGCTCGGTCACCCGACGCCAGAGGGCGTACGCGACGAGCAGCAGCGCCATCGAGACCACGAAGTGGATGCCGACGACCGAGGGGTGCAACTGGGTGCGGACGGTGATCCCGCCGATCACCGCCTGCGCCACAATCCCGAGGACCACCGCCAGGGCCAGCGGCACCACCCCTCGGCGACGCGGCCGGTGCGCCAGCGCGGCCAGCAGCATGGCGCCCGCGATCAGCACCAGTACGAACGTGAGCAGCCGGTTGCCGAACTCGATCACCCCGTGCACGCCCATCTCGGCGGTGGTGGTGTACGAGTCGTCGGTGCACCGGGGCCAGGTGGGGCAGCCGAGTCCCGAGGCGGTGAGCCGGACCGCCCCGCCGGTGACGACGATCACCGTGTTCGCGACGATGTTGGCGTACGCGAGTCGGCGCAGCAGTGTGGTGGAGACCGAGAACCGGGCGGGTCGCTTCACGGAGCGAATCCTACGCACCGTAGTTGACGCTGATCGGGTGACTCCGCCCGCTCGGTGGTTCGGATCACCGGACCCCGCGTTTGCAGGCGTCTGGCGAATTACGTAACGTGGGCGTTGTGAAAAAGGCGGCAGGGTTCCCCGGGTACCCGCCGACGGCCGGTTCGGCCGCCGGTGGCCCGGTGCCGCCTGCCACGGAACTGCCGCCCAGCTCGGAAGTGGCGCCCGCCGCCGACCTGTCGACCCGGGATCGGGTCACCCAGTTGCTGCTGGAGCGTCGCGCCGCCACCGCCGCCCAACTCGGCGACGCGCTGGGGCTCAGCCCGGCGGCGATCCGTCGGCACCTGGACGCGATGCTCGCCGACGGCGACGTGGTCGCCCGTGAGCAGACCGTCCGCGGCCACCGGGGGCGGGGCCGCCCGGCCAAGGTGTTCCTGCTGACCGACGCGGCCCGCAGCCGCTGCGGCACCCACCACTACGACAACATGGCCACCGCGGCGCTGCGGTGGATCGCCCGTACCGGCGGCTCCCGCGCGGTGGAGGACTTCGCCGCCGAGCAGGTGGCCGCGCTGGAGGCGCGCTGTCAGGCCGCCCTGAGCGACGCCGGGGACGATCCGATGGCGCGTGCCGAGGCACTCGCCGCGGCGTTGACCGCCGAGGGATACGCTGCCAGTGCGTCCACGATCGCTTCCGGCGGCCAGCTCTGCCAGCACCACTGCCCGGTGGCGCACGTGGCCGCCGAGTTCCCTGCGTTGTGCGAGGCCGAGACCACGGTGATCTCTCGCCTGGTCGGCACCCACGTGCAGCGCCTGGCCACCATCGCGCACGGCGACGGGGTGTGCACCACGCACATTCCGGGCTCGTCGCCTGCCCAGTCCGGTAAGACCGTCACCACTGTGAGGACAGATAGATGACCGAGCAGATCGTCCAGCCCCTGACCCAGGAGGAGCAGCTCGCCGCCCTGGGCAACTACGAGTACGGCTGGGCCGACCCGGACGTCGCCGGGGCGGTCGCCCAGCGTGGCCTCAGCGAGGCGGTGGTGCGGGACATCTCGGCCAAGAAGAACGAGCCCGCGTGGATGCTCGACCTGCGGCTGAAGGGTCTGCGGCTGTTCGGGCGCAAGCCGATGCCGGCCTGGGGCGCCGACCTCACCGGGATCGACTTCGACAACATCAAGTACTTCGTGCGTTCCACCGAGAAGCAGGCCGCCAGCTGGGAGGACCTGCCGGAGGACATCAAGAACACCTACGACAAGCTGGGCATCCCGGAGGCGGAGAAGCAGCGTCTCGTCGCCGGGGTGGCCGCCCAGTACGAGTCCGAGGTGGTCTACCACAAGATCCGTGAGGACCTGGAGGAGCAGGGTGTCCTCTTCCTGGACACCGACACCGCCCTCAAGGAGCACGAGGACGTCTTCAAGGAGTACTTCGGCACGGTGATCCCGGTCGGCGACAACAAGTTCGCCGCCCTGAACACCTCCGTGTGGTCCGGCGGCTCGTTCATCTACGTGCCGAAGGGCGTGCACGTGGAGATCCCGCTGCAGGCGTACTTCCGGATCAACACCGAGAACATGGGCCAGTTCGAGCGGACGCTGATCATCGTCGACGAGGGCGCGTACGTGCACTACGTCGAGGGTTGCACCGCGCCGATCTACTCCTCGGACTCGCTGCACAGCGCCGTGGTGGAGATCATCGTCAAGAAGAACGCCCGGTGCCGTTACACGACCATCCAGAACTGGTCGAACAACGTCTACAACCTGGTCACCAAGCGCGCGGTCTGCCACGAGGGCGCGACCATGGAGTGGATCGACGGCAACATCGGCTCCAAGGTGACCATGAAGTACCCGGCGGTCTACATGACCGGCGAGCACGCCAAGGGCGAGGTGCTCTCGGTGGCCATGGCCGGCGAGGGCCAGCACCAGGACGCCGGCGCCAAGATGGTGCACGCCGCGCCGCACACCAGCAGCACGATCGTGTCGAAGTCCATCGCCCGGGGCGGCGGCCGGACCTCCTACCGGGGTCTGGTGCAGGTCCTGGAGGGCTCGCACAGCAGCGCCAGCACGGTCAAGTGCGACGCCCTGCTGGTGGACACCATCTCCCGCTCCGACACCTATCCGTACGTCGACATCCGCGAGGACGACGTGTCGATGGGGCACGAGGCGACCGTCTCCAAGGTCAGCGAGGACCAGCTCTTCTACCTGATGAGCCGGGGCCTGAGCGAGGACGAGGCGATGGCGATGATCGTGCGCGGCTTCATCGAGCCGATCGCCAAGGAACTGCCGATGGAGTACGCCCTGGAGCTCAACCGCCTGATCGAGCTGCAGATGGAGGGCGCGGTCGGCTGACCCGCCCACCGGCGGGCCGGCTCGCGTCGGCCCGCCACCCTCGCACCACA
The DNA here is from genome assembly GCF_004307965.1 of Verrucosispora sp. SN26_14.1. Lineage (NCBI taxonomy): Bacteria > Bacillati > Actinomycetota > Actinomycetes > Micromonosporales > Micromonosporaceae > Micromonospora > Verrucosispora sp. SN26_14.1. Next base: position 3,080 of record NZ_SISL01000202.1, read on the forward strand.
GACCGTCGTCGTGAGAACAGACCAAGGACGAGATGACTACCCAGGCTTCCGCACCGCCGCCGAGCACCAAGTCGCAGGCGCTGCGCTCGTACGACGTCGCCGACTTCCCGGCCCTGACCGGCCTGGAGGAGGAATGGCGTTTCACCCCGCTCAAGCGGTTGCGCGGGCTGGTCGGTGACGGCCGCACCGCGACCGGCACGGTCCGGCACGAGTACGCCGACCTGCCCGAGGGCGTGACGGTGGAGCGCGTCGACCGGGACGACGAGCGGGTCGGCAGCGTGCTGACCCCGTTCGACCGGATCAGCGCGCTGGCGTACGGCGGTGCCGGCCAGGCGCTGCTGGTGCGGGTCGCCCGGGAGGCCGTCCCGGCCGGGCCGGTGACCGTACGGGTGGTCGGCGAGAGCGCCGAGGGGGTGGCCTTCGGGCACACCGTCGTGCAGGTGGAGCGCTTCGCCGAGGCGACCCTGGTGCTGGAGCACGTCGGTTCGGCGACGCTGGCCGACAACGTCGAGGTGACCGTGGCAGACGGCGCGAAGCTGACGCTGGTCACCGTCTCCGACTGGGCCGACGACGCGGTGCAGGCGCAGCACCTCAAGGTGAAGCTGGGCCGGGACGCCCGTGTGGTGCACGTCCAGGCCACGCTCGGCGGCGACCTGGTGCGCCAGTTCACCACCGTCGAGTACACCGACCGGGGCGGCGAGGCCGAGCTGTACGGCGTCTACTTCGCCGACTCCGGCCAGCACCTGGAGCACCGCCAACTGGTCGACCACACGGTGCCGGACTGCCGCAGCTACGTCGGCTACCGGGGCGCGTTGCAGGGTGACAGCGCCCGGACGGTCTGGGTCGGCGACGTGCTGATCCGCGCCGAGGCGACCGGCACCGACACGTACGAGATCAACCGGAACCTGCTGCTCAGCGACGGTGCCCGGGCCGACTCCGTGCCGAACCTGGAGATCGAGACCGGCGAGATCGCCGGTGCCGGGCACGCGAGCGCCACCGGCCGCTTCGACGACGAGCAGCTGTTCTACCTGATGGCCCGGGGCATCCCGGCGGCCGAGGCCCGTCGCCTGGTGGTACGCGGCTTCTTCGCCGAGCTGCTCAACAAGATCCCGGTCGAGGAGCTGCGCGAGCGGCTCGGGGAGACGATCGAGGCCCGCCTGACCAAGGCCGGCGCCTGATGATCCGTGTCTGCGCCGTCGAGGACGTGCCGAAGGGCACCGCGGTCAGCGCCGACGTCGACGGCACCGCGATCGCGCTCGTGCACGCCGAGGACGACGTGTTCTACGCCGTGCACGATGAGTGCTCGCACGCCGCGGTGGCCCTCTCCGAGGGGGAGGTGTCCGGCTGCACCCTGGAGTGCTGGCTGCACGGCTCCCGCTTCGACCTGCGTACCGGCGAGCCGAGCGGGCTGCCGGCGACCGAACCCGTACCCGTCTATCCCGTCGAAGTCCGCGACGGCGACATCTACGTCAGCCTGACGCCGAGTAATGGAGTGACCCGATAATGAGCACCTTGGAGATCCGTGACCTGCAGGTGTCGGTCAAGCTGCCCGAGGGTGAGCTCAAGCCGATCCTGGCCGGTGTCGACCTGACCGTGCGCTCCGGTGAGACGCACGCGATCATGGGCCCGAACGGCTCCGGCAAGTCGACCCTGGCGTACTCGATCGCCGGTCACCCGAAGTACGAGATCACCGGCGGGTCGGTCACCCTCGACGGCGTCGACGTGCTGGAACTCTCCGTCGACGAGCGGGCCCGCGCCGGTCTGTTCCTCGCCATGCAGTACCCGGTCGAGGTGCCCGGCGTGTCGGTGGCGAACTTCCTGCGGACGGCCAAGACCGCGCTGGACGGCGAGGCGCCGAAGCTGCGTACCTGGGGTGGCGAGCTGCGCGGTGCCATGGAGCGTCTGCACATGGACCCGGCCTTCGCCCAGCGCAACGTCAACGAGGGCTTCTCCGGCGGTGAGAAGAAGCGGCACGAGATCGTGCAGCTCGAACTGCTCAAGCCGAAGATCGCCATCCTCGACGAGACCGACTCCGGCCTCGACGTGGACGCGCTGCGCGTGGTGAGCGAGGGCGTCAACCGGGTCCGCGACACCGGTGACACCGGCCTGCTGCTGATCACCCACTACACCCGCATCCTGCGCTACATCAAGCCCGACTACGTGCACGTCTTCGTGGCCGGCCGGATCGTCGAGGAAGGCGGCCCGGAGCTGGCCGACAAGCTCGAGGAAGAGGGCTACGAGCGGTACGTCGCCGGGGCCGGGTCGGCGCGGGCCTGAGCCGAGGGAAGGGCCGGTCACCACGATGACCACCATCGCGATCCCGTCCGGGATGCCGCAGTACGACGACGTGCCCGGCTACGACGTGGCGGCGGTACGCGCCGACTTCCCGATCCTCGATCGGGAGATCAACGGGCATCCGCTGGTCTACCTGGACAGCGCCAACACCTCGCACAAGCCGCGCCAGGTGCTCGCCGTGCTGGACGAGCACTACCGCCGGCACAACGCCAACGTGTCCCGGTCGGTGCACACCCTGGGCACCGAGGCGACCGAGGCGTACGAGGGGGCCCGGGCGAGGATCGCCGCGTTCGTCAACGCGCCGAGCGTGGACGAGGTGGTGTTCACCAAGAACTCCACCGAGGCGATCAACATCGTGGCGTACGCCTTCTCCAACGCCTCGCTGCGCGCCGACGGCGACCCGCGGTTCCGGCTCGGGCCCGGTGACGAGGTGGTGATCTCCGAGATGGAGCACCACTCGAACATCGTGCCGTGGCAGTTGCTCTGCGAGCGGACCGGTGCGACGCTGCGCTGGTTCCCGGTCACCGACAACGGCCGGCTGGACGAGTCGGGGCTGGCGGACCTGGTCAACGAGCGGACGAAGATCGTCTCGCTGGTGCACATGTCCAACATCCTCGGCACGGTCAACGCCACCTCGCGGATCACCGCGCGGGTGCGCGAGGTGGGTGCGCTGCTGATGCTGGACTGCTCGCAGTCGGTGCCGCACATGCCGATCGACGTGGTCGACCTGGACGCCGACTTCATCGTCTTCACCGGGCACAAGATGTGCGGCCCGACCGGCATCGGGGTGCTGTGGGGACGGGCCGAGCTGCTGGCGGCGATGCCGCCGGTCTTCGGTGGCGGTTCGATGATCGAGACGGTGTCGATGGACGGCTCGACGTACGCGCCGCCGCCGGCCCGCTTCGAGGCGGGTACGCCGCCGATCGCCGAGGCGGTGGCGCTCGGTGCGGCCGTGGACTACCTGACCGGCCTCGGCATGCGGGCGATCCAGTGGCACGAGAAGCGGCTGACCGCGTACGCGTTGGACGCTCTGGCCACCGTGCCGGGCCTGCGGATCTTCGGTCCGGAGGTGCCGGTGGGTCGGGGTGGCACGATCTCGTTCGACCTGGCCGACGTGCACCCGCACGACGTGGGGCAGGTGCTCGACTCGCTCGGCGTGCAGGTGCGGGTCGGTCACCACTGCGCCCGTCCGGTCTGCCGGCGCTTCGGGGTGCCGGCGACGACGCGGGCCTCGTTCTACCTGTACACCACCACCGAGGAGATCGACGCCCTGGTCGCGGGTCTGGAACAGGTGCGGACGGTGTTCCGGTGAGCCGGGCCACGCCGGGCGCGTCGACGGGAGGTCGGCCCGATGCAGCTTGAGTCGCTCTACCAGGAGATCATCCTGGATCACTACAAGCACCCGCACGGCCGTGGCCTGCGGGACGCCGCCGACCCGGCGGCGCAGGTCGGCGAGGCGCACCACGTCAACCCGACCTGCGGCGACGAGGTGACCGTCCGGGTGGCCACCGACGGCACCGTGCTGCACGACGTGTCGTACGACGGCATGGGCTGCTCGATCAGCCAGGCGTCGGCGAGCGTGCTGCACGAGCTGCTGACCGGCCGCGACGCGGCGGCGGCGTTCGAGGTGCACGAGGCGTTCGTGGCGTTGGTGTCCGGCCGTGGCCAGGTCACGGCGGACGAGGAGGTGCTCGGCGACGGGGTGGCGTTCGAGGGTGTCGCCCGCTATCCCGCCCGGGTCAAGTGCGCGCTGTTGCCGTGGATGGCGTTCAAGGACGCCGCGGCACGCGCCGGTGTGGGCGCGAGCCCGACGGAGGTGAAGGCATGACCGAGGAAACCAGCACGCCGGAGAACGGGGGCGTGGCCACCGAGGCTGCCGCGCCGGTCGCGGCGACCGGCGGCAAGGCCGCCGCCGCCGACATCGAGGAGGCGATGAAGGACGTCGTCGACCCGGAGTTGGGCATCAACGTGGTCGACCTGGGCCTGGTGTACGGCGTCCACGTCGACGACGACAACGTCGCGACCCTGGACATGACGTTGACCTCGGCGGCCTGCCCGCTCACGGACGTGATCGAGGACCAGACCCGCCAGGCGCTGACCACCGGTCCGGGTGGTGGCCTGGTCAACGACATCCGGATCAACTGGGTCTGGCTGCCCCCGTGGGGGCCGGACAAGATCACCGACGAGGGGCGCGACCAGCTCCGCTCGCTCGGCTTCAACGTCTGACCTGACGACACGGCGCCCGGAGCCCGGCCGATGGCCGGAACTCCGGGCGCTGTCGTGTGTGCGCCGTGCCTTCTGTGGTGTCGGGCGGTGTGACCCGCCCGACGCGACAGTCAGGTCACAGGCTCAGCGTCCAACTGTCCAGGTAGCCGGTGTCGGCGCTGGCGGAGTCCTGGACCCGGAGCTTCCAGGCGCCGTCGGCGGCCTTGCCGGACAGGTCGCGGGTGTAGGTCTGGAAGATGTTGTCGGCGCTGCTGCCGGTGCGGTTGTGCAGCACGTACGCGGTGCCGTCCGGGGCGATCAGCGAGACGGTCAGGTCACCGATCCAGGTGTGGAAGATGCGCACCTCGACCGTGCTGGCCGCGCTGGCGGCGCGTCCGCACCCGTGGATGACGATCGTGCTCTCCACGGTGCTGTTGTCGTTGATCGGGTAGTCGGTGGCGTTGCCCTGGGTGCAGCCGGGCGGGCCGTTGACGGTGAGCGTGAAGGTGGCGCCCTGGGTGGTCTCCGGCCCGGTGCCCAGCACGGTCACCGTGTAGAGGCCGGGCACGGTGCCGGCGGCGGCGCTCAGGGTCAGCGTGGCGGTGTCGCCGGAGGTGACCGTGGTCGGGCTGAAGCTCGCGGTCACTCCGGCCGGCAGGCCGCTGACGCCGAGCGCGATGCTGTGCGGAGTACCGACCGTGGTGGTGGTGCCGACCGTGGTCGTGGTGGAGCTGCCCGGGTCGACGGCACCGGCCGCCGGGGTGAGGGTGAGGGCGAAGTCCTGGGTGGGCGGCACGATGTTGCCGGTGTAGAGCAGCTTGTTCGGGGAGCCGACGCCCGGGTTGGTGACCACGTTGTCGGTGGCGTCGGCGACCAGCAGGTCGCGGATCTGCTGCGGGCTGTAGCCGGGGTTGGCGGCCACGGCCAGGGCGGCGGCGCCGGCCACGTGCGGGGAGGCCATCGAGGTGCCGTTGATGGTGTTGGTGGCGGTGTCGCTGCCGATCCAGGCCGAGGTGATCGTGCTGCCGGGGGCGAAGACGTCCAGGCAGGTGCCGAAGTTGGAGTAGCTGGCGCGGGCGTCGGTGCTGGTGGTCGCGCCGACGGTGATCGCCTCGGGGGTGCTGGCCGGCGAGTAGTTGCAGGCGTTGGCGCCGCTGTTGCCGGCGGCGACGGCGTACACCACGCCGTCGGCGATGGAGCGGGCGACCGCGTCGTTGGTGGCCTGGTCGCGGCCACCGCCGAGGCTCATGTTCGCCACCGCCGGCTCGCCCGGCTGGTGATCCGCGGTGACCCAGTCGATGCCGGCGATGACCTGCGCGTAGGTGCCGCCGCCGCTGTTGTCCAGCACCCGTACGCCGACCAGGGTCACGCCCTTGGCCACGCCGTACGCGGTGCCGCCGACCGTGCCGGCGACGTGGGTGCCGTGACCGTTGCCGTCGTCGGCGCTGCCGCCGTCGATGGCGTCGAAGCCGGAGACGGCCCGCCCGCCGAAGTCGGTGTGGGAGAAGCGGATGCCGGTGTCGATGATGTACGCGGTGACGCCGGTGCCGTCGTTGGGGTAGGCGTAGCTGTTGTTCAGCGGCAGCGAGCGCTGGTCGATGCGGTCCAGTCCCCAGGACGGGGTGGGGGACTGGGTGCCGGCGATGCTGACGGTGCGGTTCTGCTGGACGTACTCGACGGACGGGTGGGCCGCCAGCCGCTTGGCCGCTCGTTCGGTCAGTCGGGCCTCGAAGCCGCGCAGGGCGTCCTGGTAGGTGCGGGCGATGCTGCCGCCGTGCCGCCCGGCGAGGGTCTTGGCGGTGGCCCCGACCTGTGCCCGGCTCACCGCCGAGTCCTTGAGCACGACGATGTACGAGTCGGCGACGGCGGCGGCGTCGCCGGCGTGCACGATCGCACCCTCCGCGGGGGCGGCCTGGGCGGGTGCGGCGACCGCCACCAGGGCGAGTGTGGCCGCGGCGGTGAGGGCGAGGCGCCAGGGACGCCGGGACGGCTGGGAGAGGAGCATCTCCCGCCTCCTTTCGATGCGCAGCCGGGCCGTTTGTGACGGGCCGACCGGTGACCGTGGAACGGACTGACACAGATGGTAGGACCTCAACGCATCGAAGTTGAGAGATATAATTCGTCCCGCGAATCGCGTAGCATGGTGGATTTCGGCATCCACGATCTTGAATCATTTACCCGAAACAAGCCGGAAACGTCGGTCATTGGTGGGTGGCAGAGCTTGTCCGTTGTGGATGGTCTTCGACGTTCCGTGGTCAGGACTTGTTTCGGTTGGCGAGTCGGGTGTGTCCGCTACTGATCCACATGATTCGACCGGGAACGATTGTCGGGCGGCAATTCGTCGCGGGGGATGTTCGCAATTCGGTCCCATTGACGAGACGCGTGGATAGATGGCCGTGACGCGTCGGCCGGGACACCCGGTGGGAGCCGCCCGTAAATGCGTGGCACCCGTCGGGCGGGGGACGCAGGATGGCGGCGTGCGAACGTACCCGATGATGCCCCGCCCGGTTGCCGTGCCCGTCGCCACGGGCCGACAGCCGGTCGCGCCCGGGTCCCCGCCACCTGATCCGCTGTCGTGACCGGCGCGTTCCTGGCCGGCGTGGTCGCCGGCTACGGCGTCGCCATTCCGGTCGGCGCCATCGCGGTGCTCATCGTGGGGCTCACCGCCCGCACCTCGTTCCGGGTCGGTGCCTCCGCCGCGCTCGGGGTGGCCAGCGCCGACGGCCTCTACGCCGCGCTCGCGGCGTTCGGTGGCGCGGTCGTGGTCGGCTGGCTCGCCCCGCTCGCCACACCACTGCGGCTGGTCGCCGTCGCGGTGCTGCTCGCCCTCGCCGCACACTGTCGATTATACACATCTCCGAGCCCACGAGACTAGCGCTC
>NZ_SISL01000203.1:0-10495 GCF_004307965.1 Verrucosispora sp. SN26_14.1
GCGTGCGGCGTGCGGTCGGCCCGACCGGCCCGGCGGCGTCGACGGGCGTGGCGACCGGTGCGGCGCCGTCCTCCGCCCGCGTGGCGGCGGACCAGACGTCCCGCTCCGGTGCCGGCTGAGAATCATGCCCGGTACGGGTCGCCTCGCGCCACACGTGATCACTGTCCGGGCTGCGCCCGGCGGTCGTGGACGGGCCTGCGGTGGGCGCCGGAGGGTCGGACGGGGACCCGGCGGGGTCGGGGTCGGGACGGGACGGAGCGAAGGGCGGTGCGGTGGGGTCGGAGCGCGGGTCGGCCGGGGTGAAGGCCCGCAGGAAGCTGGCCAGACCGGCGGCGAGGTCGCCGGCACCGGTGGCAAGCCGTTCGGCGAACTCCGGACTCGGGTCACGCAACGCGCTGATACCTCGACAGACCGGACAGACGCAGCATTCCGCAGCACCGGTGGCGAAACCGGCACCGGCGGTTTCGGTGCGCCCACCCCGGTCACCGGGGGCGTCCTTGTGACCGAGGACACTGGTCACCATCCCACCGAGCGGGCCGAACGGCCCGGCGCCGGGGTTCGCGGCGGCCAGCCGTACGCCGGCCAGCAGAGTGGCGACCAGCCGCTCCGCCTCTTCCCGGGCCGTACCCGGATCTGTCGCACCCATGCTGGGCTCCTCTACCGTGGCGACCAGGTCGCCGGACGCGTCACTGCGCCGAACCGAGTGTTTCTACCCGGCGCTTGAGCTGCTTCAACGCAGCATCCATGATCATCTTCTCGGCTTTGCGGCGGAACATCCCGAGCATTCCGACCGCGAGTTCCACCTCGAGCGTGTACGTCACGGTGGTGCCCCCGTCGGCGTCGACCACCAGGTCGTACGAGCCGCGCTGGGACCTCTGCATCTTCGAGGGCGCCACCAGGTGCCACTCGATGTGGGACAGGTCCTCGGAGTAGCCGTACTCGAGCACGTACTCGTCGGCCATCACCCCGGCGTCGAGGACGAACCGGACCTGGCTGGCATAGCCGTCCTCGTACTCCTCGACGACCTCGGCCTGCCGCACCGCCTCGGCCCACTCGGGATAGCTCGGAAAGTCACAGATCACCGCCACCACCCGGTCCGGTGGCGCGCCGATGGTGATCGACTGGGTGGAGGAGTCCGCCATGGGGGGAGGCTACCCGTCCCGTGCAGGGCCCGCGCCGCGCCGCCCCACCTGCGATGTGCTCCTACGCCGGTCAGACGGTAGGTTTCACTCCAGCCGCCAGGCGGCAGACCCGGCCAGCGAGCACGAGGGAGTGCAGGTGCGCGAGTTCTCCGTCCCGCCGATCGTCACGGTCGGCGATTCCGCCAACCTGACCGACCCGGTCTGGGACAACGCCGAAGCCGCCCCGGACCTGGTCCAGTTCGTCCGACGGGACGGCTCCGGCGGATGGGTCGACGTGACCTGCCGGCAGTTCCGCGACGAGGTGGTGGCGGTGGCCCGGGGCCTGGTCGCGGCCGGGGTCCGGCCCGGTGACCGGGTCGCGCTGATGAGCCGCACGCGGTACGAGTGGACCCTGGTCGACTACGCCATCTGGGCGGCCGGCGCGGTCACCGTGCCGATCTACGAGACCTCCAGCGCCGAGCAGGCCGCCTGGATCCTGGCCGACTCCGGCGCGGTCGGCGTCGTGGTGGAGACCACCGCGCACGCCACCCTGGTGGCCGGCGTCCGCGACGACCTGCCCGACCTGGCCCACCTCTGGCAGATCGACCTCGGCGGGGTGGACGACCTGGTCGCCGCCGGCCAGGCGGTGGAACCGACCGAGATCGACCGCCGACGCGCGGACCTGCGCTCCTCGGACGTCGCCACGATCATCTACACCAGCGGCACCACCGGCCGGCCCAAGGGCTGCGTGCTGACCCACCGCAACATGTACGCCGACATCGCCAACGCCGTCCCGGTGCTGCCGAACCTGTTCCGCCCGAACGCCTCGACCCTGCTGTTCCTGCCGCTGGCGCACTCCTTCGCCCGGCTCATCCAGATCGGCGTGGTGCACGCCCGGGTCACCATGGCGCACTGCGCCGACCCCAAGCACCTGGTCGCCGAGTTGCAGGAGGTCAAGCCGACCTTCGTGCTCTCCGTGCCCCGGGTTTTCGAGAAGGTCTACAACGGCGCGAAGCAGAAGGCCGAGGCCGCCGGCAAGGGCAAGATCTTCGCGCGGGCCGAGGCGGTCGCCATCGCGTACAGCGAGGCGCTGGAGACCTCGTCCGGGCCGGGCCTGGGCCTGCGCCTGCAGCACGCGCTCTTCGACAAGCTGGTCTACGGCAAGCTGCGGGCCGCGCTGGGCGGCCGGTGCCGGGACGCGATCTCCGGCGGCGCGCCGCTGGGTGCGCGGCTGGGGCACTTCTTCCGGGGCGTCGGGGTGACCGTCTGCGAGGGGTACGGCCTGACCGAGACCTCCCCCGCCGCCTCGGCGAACCTGCCGGACTTCACCCGCATCGGCACCGTCGGTCGGCCGCTGCCCGGTGTGACCATCCGGATCGCCGACGACGGCGAGGTCCTCATCGCCGGTGAGCTGATCTTCCAGGGGTACTGGCACAACGACGCGGCCACCGCCGAGGCGATCACCGCCGACGGCTGGTTCCACACCGGTGACCTCGGCTCGCTCGACGGCGACGGCTACCTGACCATCACCGGTCGAAAGAAGGAGATCATCGTGACGGCCGGCGGCAAGAACGTCGCCCCGGCCGTGCTGGAGGACCAGGTCCGGGCACACCGCCTGGTCAGCCAGTGCCTGGTGGTGGGCGACCGGCAGCCGTTCATCGCCGCGCTGGTCACCCTCGACGAGGAGGCCCTGCCGGCCTGGCTGGAGTCGGCCGGGCTGCCGGCCGGGACCGACGTCGAGTCGCTGCGCGAGAACGAGGCGTTGCGGGCCGAGATCCAGGCCGCGGTGGACCGGGCCAACCAGTCGGTCTCCAAGGCCGAGGCGATCAAGGTGTTCCGGATCCTGCCCCGCGACTTCACCGAGGCCACCGGCGAGCTGACGCCGTCGATGAAGGTCAAGCGTCAGGTCGTCCACAAGACGTACGCGGCGGAGATCGCCGACATCTACGGCTCCTGACTACGATCCGTCACGTGCCCGCCTCGACATCGGCCCTGGCCCGTTCCCACCCGCTCGCCGCGGCGGCGCGGGTGGTCGTGCTCGCGCTGGTCGCCGTCCTCACCCTGCTCGCCACCCGCGACGTGGCCCAACTCTGGTGGATCGCCCTGCTGGCGATCGCCGGACTGCCCGCGCTGCTGGCACCCCAGCACCGCCTGGTCGGGCCGCTGAGCCGGGTGGCCGAGGTGATGGTGCTCGGCCTGGCCGCGAGCCAGGTCGCGGCGGTCGCCACCGTCGGCGGCCACATCGGCGGGCTGGGCGCCTCCGCGGTGCTGCCCTACCTCGCCGTGCCGGTCACCGTGACCGCCCTGCGGCGACGCTTCCGCGAGGGCGCCACGCTGATCGCGGTCGTCGCCGGGACCCTGCTGGTCGCCGGGGCGCTGACCGAGGTCGGCGGGGTACGCCAGCTCAGCCAACCCGGCTACCTGGCGGTCTGCGCCCAGTGGCTGATCCTCGCCGCGCTCGGGCTCTACGCGGCCAGCACCCTGCACCGGGTGATGCAGGTCCGGCAGGAGGGCAAACCGCAGCCGTACGCCGAGGCGACCCGCCTGCTCACCCAGCTCCGTACGGTGGCCCGGCAACTGCCCGGGGCGACCCTCGATCCGGGCGGCATCTCCGAGCACCTGCTGGAGGAGTTGCGCACGGTGGCCCGGACCGACCGGGGTGCGGTGCTCTCCGCCAGTGGCGGCGGGCGGCTGGTGGTGCTCGCCCAGATCGGGGCCGATCGGGTCGACTGGGAGACCACGCTCGACGCCGACTCGGCCATCGCCGACGCCTGGGCCAGCCAGCAGCCGCAGACCGCGGCCCGCTCGCAGTCCCGCACGCACCGGGGCAACGACGTCTCCGCGCTGATCGTGCCGCTGGTCGCCGGGCTGCGTACGGTCGGGCTGGTGGTGCTGGAGGCCGACGCCGGGCAGGCGTACCCGCCGTCGGTGGTGTCCCAGGTGACCGCGCTGACCGGTCCGGCGGCGCTGCGCCTGGAGGCGGCGCTCCTCTTCGACGAGGTGCGGTCGCTGGCCACCAACGAGGAACGGCAGCGACTGGCCCGGGAGATCCACGACGGGGTGGCGCAGGAACTCGTGATGGTCGGCTACGGCATCGACAACGCCCTGGCCACCGTGCACGACGACGCCGAGGAGACCGCCGACTCGCTGCGGACGCTACGCCACGAGGTCACCCGGGTGATCACCGAGCTGCGGCTGAGCCTGTTCGAGCTGCGCAGCGAGGTCGACCGGCACGGCGGCCTGGCCGCCGCCATCGCCGAGTACGCGCGGACGGTCGGCGCCTCCGGCGGGCTGCGGGTGCACCTGTCGCTGGACGAGTCCACCGCGCGGCTGCCCGCCGCGACCGAGGCGGAGCTGCTGCGCATCGCCCAGGAGGCGGTCACCAACGCGCGTAAGCACGCGGGAGCGTCCAATCTCTGGGTCACCTGCGAGGTGGATCCCCCGTACGCACAGATCGAAGTGTCGGATGACGGTCACGGCATAGGTGACCAGCGCTCGGACGGGCACTATGGTCTTGCGATCATGGCCGAGAGAGCGGAACGTATCCGAGGCCGGTTGGAGATCAGGCCGCGACAGCCCAGCGGGACGACCGTAGCCGTGGTGGTCGGGTCGTCCCCCCGGCGCGATAACGTTCGCGGTAGCGGCGCAGCAGCAGAAGGGGAGTAACCCGAGGATGACCACAAGCCCGACACCGGCCACTCGTACCAAGGTCCTCCTTGTCGACGATCACGACCTGATCCGTAAGGGCCTGCGCCACGCCTTCGAGCGCGACCGGCAGTTCGAGGTCGTCGGCGAGGCGGCGACGGCGGCCGAGGGCGTACGGCAGGCCGGCGCGCTGCAGCCGGACGTGGTGATCATGGATCTGCGACTCCCCGACGGCAGCGGCCTGGAGGCCACCCGCGCGCTGCGCAAGTCCAGCGCCACCATGGGCATCGTGGTGCTCACCATGTACGCGGGCGACGACCAGCTCTTCGGCGCCCTGGAGGCCGGAGCCAGCGCCTTCGTGCCGAAGACCGCGCCCGCCGACGAGGTGGTCGCCGCCGCCCGGCACGCCGCCTCCTCCCCCAGCGCCTTCACCGCCGCCGACCTGGCCGAGGCGATGAAGCGGCGGCTCGCCCCGTCCGGTCCGCAGCTCTCCCCCCGCGAGGGCCAGGTGCTGCGCCTGCTCGCCGACGGGATGAGCGTCGCCGGCATCGCCAAGCAGCTCTTCGTCAGTGAGTCCACCGCCAAGACCCACATCTCGAAGCTGTACGAGAAGCTGGGTGCGGCCAACCGGGCCCAGGCGCTGATGACCGCGCTGCGGCTCGGTCTGCTCGAGGCCCCTGACGCCCCGAAGTTCTGATCCATCCGTCGCGACTCCCGGCGTCGAGGCCCGTCCTCGCCGCCGGGCCGTCGGGTCGCCCCTCGGCAGGAAAACGCATCTCCGCACGTCAATGACCCTCTCCGTGATCGCGCTATGGCCTCCCGCGCCCAGGCGGGGCAGAATACCGGCCGGGGCGGTGTCGCCCCGGCTGGCGCGAAGGGGTGTGGCATGCAGCGGCCGGACTGGTCACCCGAGACGATCGACGTCGAACGACCCAGCGTCGCCCGCATGTACGACTACTATCTCGGTGGCTCGCACAACTTCGCCGCCGACCGGGCAGCGGCCCGGGCGATGATGGCGCTGGTGCCGGAGGCTCCGCTGATGGCCCAGGCCAACCGCGCCTTCCTGCGCCGGGCCGTGCAGTACCTCACCGCCGCCGGAGTCCGGCAGTTCCTCGACATCGGATCGGGCATCCCGACCGTCGGCAACGTGCACGAGATCGCCCAGCGGCACGCCCCCGACTCCCGGGTGGTCTACGTCGACGTCGACCCGGTGGCGGTGGCGCACAGCCGGGAGATCCTGGCCGACACCGAGCGGGCCACGGTCGTCCAGGAGGACTTCCGTCATCCCGAGCGGATCCTCGCGCATCCCGACGTCAACGCCCTGATCGACTTCTCCGAGCCGGTCGCCGTGCTGGTGGTCGCGGTGCTGCACTTCGTACCGGACGACGACCGCCCGGCCGACCTGCTGCGTACGCTGCGCGAGGCGCTGGCCCCCGGCAGCCACCTGGTGCTCTCGCAGGCCAGCGACGACGGCCGCGACGAGGCCGAGCGGGCCGAGGCCGAGGAGGTCTACCAGCGCACCGACAGCCCGCTGTGGGTGCGCAGCCGGGCCGAGCTGACCGCGTTCTTCGACGGCTTCGAGCTGGTCGAGCCCGGGGTGGTGTGGGTGCCGCAGTGGCGTCCGGAGACCCCGGAGAGCGCCGAGAACGCCGAGCAGGCGGTCTTCCTGGGCGGGGTCGGGCGGCTCGGTGGTTGAGCCTCCGGACGGCCGTTCCTGCGCCGGCACGTTCGCCCGCGCCTGGGCCAAGGCGGTCTCCGGGACCAGCTACCTGCCGATGCCGCACGCCCAGTTGGAGCTGCTGTTGCAGCAGCTCACCGACCAGCTCGCCGAGGCGCTGCGGGCGGAGCCGCTCGACCTGCGGGTGGGCCACCGGGTCGCCAACGAGTTGGTCGCCGCGCACATCGCCTCCGCCGAGGCGCTCGGCCGCACCGTCGAGGTGATCCAGCTCCGGCTGGTCCGCGACCTCGACCTGGTCGCCGACGACATCGAGGACCGGATGGCCCGGCTGCTGGCCGCGATCGCCACCGCCTACGCGCGGGCCCTGCACGACCGGACGCTGGACGAGCAGGAGTCGATCCGCCGGGCCGCGCTGACCGCCCGGGTGGACGCGGAGCGGGCGTTGCGGGCCAGCGAGGCCCGGTTCCGCCACCAGGCCACCCACGACCCGCTGACCGGCCTGCCCAACCGCACGCTGTTCGCCGAACGGCTGGTCGCCGCGCTCGACGGCACGGTCGGCGCCGGACGGCGGGTCGGATTGTGCTTCCTCGACCTGGACCGCTTCAAGCGGGTCAACGACTCGTACGGTCACTCGGTCGGCGACCGGGCCCTCGTGGCGGCGGCCCGGCGGCTGTCGCGGTCGGTGGAGCCGCACCTGGTGGCCCGGCTCGGCGGGGACGCGTTCGTGGTGCTGGTGGAGCGCTCCACCGGCACCGGTGACGTGGTCGCGGTCGCCGAGGCGGCCCTCGCCGCGCTCTCCGAGCCGGTGGTGGTCGGCGGGCACGACGTGACGGTCACCGCCAGCGTCGGGGTGGTGGAACGGCGGGCCGCCGACACCTCCCCCGACGACCTGCTGCGGGCCGCCGGCAGCACGCTGCACTGGGCCAAGTCGGCCGGTGGCGGCGGCTGGGCGCTCTACGACGCCGAACGCGACGGCCGCGAGCAGGCCCGTCAGGCGTTGAGCGCGGCGATCCCCGCCGGTCTGGAGCGCGGCGAGTTCTACCTCGACTACCAGCCGCTGACGTCGCTGCACGACGGTTCGGTGCTCGGTGTGGAGGCGCTGGTGCGCTGGCGTCACCCGGACCTGGGGGTGCTGCGACCGAACAGCTTCATCGGGTTGGCCGAGGAGACCGGGCTGATCGTGCCGCTGGGGGCCTGGGTCCTCGCCGAGGCGTGCCGGGAGGCGGTCGGCTGGACGGCCGCCGCCGGCGCACCGCCGTACGTCAGCGTCAACCTCGCGGTACGCCAGGTTCGCCGACCCGGGCTGGTAGAGGAGGTGAGCGCTCTGCTGCGGCGTACCGGCCTGCCACCGCACCGGCTGCAACTGGAGATCACCGAGAGCACCATGATGAGCAGCGCCGAGGAGCCGGTACGCGCCCTGCGCACCCTGGCCGACCTGGGCGTCCGCATCGCCATCGACGACTTCGGCACCGGCTACAGCAACCTGGCGTACCTGCGTGACCTGCCGGTGACGGAGCTGAAGGTGGCCGGCGAGTTCGTCCGGGGGTTGCGCTCACCGGGCGACCGGGCCAACGAGCGCATCCTCGCCTCGCTGGTCTCGCTGGCGCACGCCCTGGACCTGACGGTGACCGCCGAGGGGGTGGAGACCGTCGGGCAGGCCGAGCGGCTGCGCGCGATCGGCTGCGACGCCGGTCAGGGCTGGCACTTCGGCCGTCCCGCCCCCGCCGAGAACATCCTCGCCCGCATCCGCTGAGGCACCACGCCCGGTCCGCCGAGGCACCGCGCCGCGCCGCGCTCGGTGTCGCGCCGCACGCGCTCGGGTGCCGCGCGCTCGTGTGTTAGGAGGGGTCCCCTGCTATACACCAGGCGTTAGCCGGGGGCCCTTCCTTACCTCGGGTCGGTGAGCAGGTCGGACAGGCGGCGGGCCTGGGTCTCCCAGCGCCACTCCCGCTCCACCCAGGCGCGGCCGGCCGCCCCGAACTGGCGGGCCAGGTCCCGGTCGGTGAGCAGGGTGACCACCCGGTCGGTCAGCTCGGCGAGGTCCCGGCCGTCGACCACGTACCCGGTCTCGCCCTCGCGGACCGCGTCGGGCGCGCCGCCGGAGTTGCCGGCCACCACCGGCAGACCGGCCGCCGACGCCTCCAGGTAGACGATGCCGAGTCCCTCCACGTCCAGCCCCCGGTTGCGGGTGCGGCAGGGCATCGCGTAGACGTCACCGGCCGCGTAGTGCGCCGGCAGTTCGGCCTCGGGGATCGAACCGGTGAAGACCACGTCCCGCTCCACCCCGGCCTGGCGGGCCAGCCGGGCCAGCGCCGCCCGGTACGGGCCGCCACCGACCACCAGCAGCGCGGCGTCGGGCACCCGGCGGCGGATCAGCGGCAGTGCCCGGATCAGCATGTCCTGGCCCTTGCGCGGCACCAGCCGGGACACGCAGACCACCACCGGCCGGTCGGAGAGCCCCAGCCGGTGGCGTACCCCGCTGCCGTCGACCGCCGGGTGATAGAAGTCCACGTCCACTCCGGGTGCGAGCCGGCGCAGGTCGGTCAGGCCGTCCAGCGCCCGCGCCAACCGGGTGCGGGTGTACTCGCCGAGGTAGGTCACCACGTCGGCGCCCCGGCCGATGCGCCGCAGCGCGGTCCGGGCCACCGGGAGCGCCGCCCAGCCCACCTCGTGCCCGTGGGTGAGGGCGACCACCCGCCGTACGCCGGCCCGTCGCCGCAGCCCGTTGGCGAGCAGCCCGAGCGGGGCGGCCGCGCCGAACCAGATCGTGTCGCAGTCGTACGCGCGGGCCAGCCGGGCCGCCCGTCGGGCGATCAGCGGGGTGGGCAGCAGCACCTTGGTGCGTTCGCGCACCACCTCGTACGGCTGGTCGGCGTCGAACTTGTCGGCGTCGGGCCAGCTAGACGCGTAGACCACCACCGAGCCGGCGGGCTGGTGCACCGCGAGGTTGTGCACGAAGGACTGGATCCCACCCGGCCGGGGCGGGAAGTCGTTCGTGATCAACAGCGTGCGGCTCATCGGCCGGCCTCTCGGGCGTAGGCGCGGGCGGCGGCGATCCGCTCCACGGTGGACGGGTGCGTGGCGGAGTAGAGGTACTCCCAGCGGGGCGGGTCCGGGTCGCCGAGGTTGACCGAGGAGATCCGGCGCTGCATCGCCTCGAACGCGGCCGGGTCACCGGTCAGCGCCAGCGCGTGCGCGTCGGCGCGTGCCTCCAGCCGCCGCGACATCAGCGCCTGCATCGGCGTGAACACCAGTCCGGCCACCGTGACCAGGGCGAGCAACAGCGGGAACGCGCGGGGCTGGGCGACCGAGTCCACCCCGGCCATGCGCAGCAGCGGCGGCCAGGAGCCGATCAGGTAGAGCGCCACCACGGCCGCCGCCGCGCCCAGCGCGCCGGTGAGCGTGAAGATGGGCACGTCCCGGTCGCGGGCGTGGCCCAGTTCGTGGGCCACCACGGCCTTCACCTCGGCCGGGGTCGCCTCGCGCAGCAGGGTGTCGTAGACCACCACCCGCCGGGTCGGTCCGATCCCGGAGACGTACGCGTTGACCGCGTTGGTGCGCCGGGACGCGTCGGCCACCAGCACGTCGCGCACGGGTACGCCGTCGCGGTCGGCCAGTTCCATCAGCTCGGTGCGCAACGGGCCCGGTTCCATCGGACTGATCCGGTTGAACACCGGCTCGACGAGCACCGGCAGCACGAAGGAGAGCAGCACCACCAGGGTGGCCGCACCGGCCGCGCCGAACGCCCACCACCAGCGGGGCGCCAGCCGGATCACGGTGTAGAAGCCGAGTAGGGCCACCGCGCCGATCACCGCGCTGACCGCGTACGACTTGAGCAGGTCCACCGCCCAGCCGCCCCACCCGTTGGTGGCCAGCCCGTACCGGGTGAGCACGCTGTGCCGCCAGGCGGCGAACGGCAGCGTCAGCAGGTCGGCGACGAGCACCACGGCCAGCCCGCCGAGGATCGCCTGGGCGGTCCAGTGCCCACCGAACGGGCGCCCGGCCAGCTCGACCAGGCGGCTGCCCAGCGGCGTCAACCCGAGCGCCAGCG
>NZ_SISL01000204.1:0-10423 GCF_004307965.1 Verrucosispora sp. SN26_14.1
GGCCGGCGTCGCGCGCCTGGCGGTGCGGCCGTGCCGCCGTTCTTTCAGCGGCGCGTCGCGAAGACCACGCCGGCCAGGCAGAGCGTGCCGCCCAGCAGGGCGAGCGGCGCGGGTACCTCACCCAGCAGCGTCCAGGAGAGCAGGACCGTCACCGGCGGGACCAGGTAGGTCGCGGCGGTGGTGCGGCCCGCGGTCCAGCGGGACAGGACGTAACCCCAGGTGAGGAAGCCGATCGCGGTCGGGAACACGCCGAGGAACAGCACGCCCAGGGTCGCCGGGAGCGGCGCCGCGGCGAACTCCGCGAGCAGCGTGGGCGCGAACGGCAGCAGAGCCGCCGTCCCGGCGAGCGCGCCGAGCCAGGTCATCGTCACCGCGTCCACCCGCGCCAGGAGACGCTTCTGGAGCAGTACGCCGAAGGCGTACAGCAGGGCGGAGAGCACCGCCAGCGCGACGCCCACCGGGTCGGCGTGCCCGGTGAAGCCGCCGACCGCGATCAGGGCCACGCCCGCGAAGGCGATCGTCACCCCGACGCCGAGGCGGCCGGTGAGCCGCTCGCCGAGTACGAGTGTCGCGGCGATCGCGACGAGGATGGGCGCGACCGCCACCAGCAGCGCGGCTGTCCCGGCGTCGACGAGTCGTTCGGCGGCGTTGAGCGCCACGTTGTACCCGCCGAACCAGGCCACGCCCCAGAGCGCGATCAGCCCCAGCGTGCCGCCCCGGGGGACGGCGACCCGGCGGGGGACCGTCGCTTCGGTGTGCCGGACCCGGAACCGCCGGGTGACGGCGACGAACAGGGTCAGCGCGGCGGACGCCGCCACCATGCGGCCCAGCGCCATCGCGCCTGGCGAGTAGTCGTGCCCGGCGAAGCGGATGCCGACGAACGCCGAGGCCCAGAGCACGACCGTGGTCCCGGCGGCTACCACGATCGGCCAGGACCGGCGCGGTGCCGCAGGCCGGGGGTACGACGCGCCACGGGAGTCGTCGGCGGCGGCCCTGGCGGGAGCTTCGGTGAGCGTCATGGACCGATTCTCGAATGCTCGACGATTCAGCACCAGCGACTCTTTCTTCACGACAGTTAAGTTTTGCTTTACGGTTGTGAGGTGCTCGACGTCCACCGCCTCCGGGTCTTCCGTTCCGTCGTCGCCTCCGGCTCCGTCCAGGCTGCCGCCGCCAACCTCGGCTACACCCCCTCCGCCGTCAGTCAGCACCTCACCGCGCTGCAACGCGAGACCGGGCTCACTCTCCTCGCCCGCGCCGGCCGGGGCCTGCGGCCCACCTCCGCCGGCCATGCCCTCGCCGCCGAGGCGGACCGGGTGCTCGCTCGGGTCGGCGCGGCCGAGTCGCTGATCGCCGACCTGCGTACCGGTCGCACCGGCTCGCTCTCCATCGCCTACTTCGCGTCGGTGGGCGAGGCGTGGATGCCGCTGGTGGTACGCCGCATCCTCGCCGACCTGCCCGGCGTCCGGATCGACCTGCAACTCCGGGAGCACATCCCGGACAGTCGGGAGGAACGCGCTGACGTCCAGGTGGTCGTGGCGGACCCCGGCTTCGATCCCGGTGCGGGCTTCACCGCCCAGCACATCGTCGACGACCCGTACGTGGCCGTGCTGCCCGCCGGGCACCGCCTCGCCGGCCACGACGAGGTGGACCTCGCCGAACTCGCCGAGGAACGATGGGTCGACAACGACTTCGCCCGAGGCTGGTGCCGCGCCAAACTCCTCGAAGCCTGCACCGCCGCCGGATTCAGCCCGGCGTTCCGGGTCGAGGCGCACGACTACCGGACGGCGCTCGCCTTCGTCGCGGCCGGCATCGGCCTCACGGTGCTGCCCGCGCTCGGCGCCGCACACCTGCCGGACGGTGTGACTCCGATCCGGGTGGTCCGCCCGACACCGGTCCGCTCGATCCACGTGGTGGTGCACGACGCCGTCGAACACACTCCCGCCGTACGCACCACGATCGCCGCCCTCCGCGAAGCAGCCGGCACCCGGATGTAAGGAGGGGACCCCTGCTATGCACGAGGCGTTAGCAGGGGGCCCTTCCTTGCACCGCCAACTTGCATGGGTATGCGGGGTGGTGCATACTCTTCCTTGTGTCCAAGGTTCTTACCTCCCTGCCCACGGGTGAACGTGTCGGCATCGCCTTCTCCGGCGGCCTCGACACCTCGGTCGCGGTCGCGTGGATGCGCGACAAGGGCGCGGTGCCCTGCGCCTACACCGCCGACATCGGCCAGTACGACGAGCCCGACATCGCCTCGGTGCCCGGTCGCGCGCTCCACTACGGCGCCGAGCTGGCCCGCCTGGTGGACTGCCGCGCCGCCCTGGTCGAGGAGGGGCTGGCAGCGTTGACCTGCGGCGCCTTCCACATCCGCTCGGGCGGGCGGGCGTACTTCAACACCACGCCGTTGGGGCGCGCGGTCACCGGGACGCTGCTGGTGCGCGCGATGGTCGCCGACGACGTGCAGATCTGGGGCGACGGGTCGACCTTCAAGGGCAACGACATCGAGCGCTTCTACCGGTACGGCCTGCTGGCCAACCCGCAGCTGCGGATCTACAAGCCGTGGCTGGACAGCAGCTTCGTCACCGAGCTGGGCGGCCGCAAGGAGATGTCCGAGTGGCTGCAGGAGCGCGGCCTGCCCTACCGGGACAGCACCGAGAAGGCGTACTCCACGGACGCCAACATCTGGGGCGCTACGCACGAGGCGAAGACGCTCGAACACCTGGACACCGGCATCGAGACGGTCAATCCGATCATGGGTGTGCGGTTCTGGGACCCGACGGTGGAGATCCCCGCCGAGGACGTGACGATCGGGTTCGACCAGGGCCGCCCGGTCACGATCAACGGCAAGGAGTTCGGCAGCGCGGTGGACCTGGTGCTGGAGGCCAACGCCATCGGCGGCCGGCACGGCATGGGCATGTCCGACCAGATCGAGAACCGGATCATCGAGGCCAAGAGCCGGGGCATCTACGAGGCCCCCGGCATGGCGCTGCTGCACGCCGCCTACGAGCGGCTGGTCAACGCCATCCACAACGAGGACACCCTGGCGAACTACCACAACGAGGGTCGTCGTCTCGGTCGCCTGATGTACGAGGGTCGCTGGCTGGACCCGCAGGCGCTGATGTTGCGCGAGTCGCTGCAACGGTGGGTCGGCACGGCGGTCAGCGGCGAGGTGACGCTGCGACTGCGGCGGGGCGAGGACTACTCGATCCTGGACACCACCGGCCCGGCCTTCAGCTACCACCCGGACAAGCTGTCCATGGAGCGTACCGAGGACTCGGCGTTCGGTCCGGCGGACCGCATCGGCCAGCTCACCATGCGCAACCTGGACATCGCCGACTCCCGGGCCAAGCTGGAGCAGTACGCGAACCTGGGCATGGTCGGCGGCGCGCCGCAGCGGGTGCTCGGTGCCGCGCAGGCCGCCTCCACCGGGCTCATCGGGGCGATGCCGGAGGGTGGCGCGGAGGCGATCGCCTCCCGGGGTGTCTCCTCGACCGAGGACGCGGCCCTCGACCGTGCCGCCATGGAGTTCGGCGTCGACTGACCGCCGGGGCTCCGACCAGGCCCACCCGCCCGCCGTCGACGGTCACCCACCGTCGACGGCGGGCGGTGCCGTCTCCGGCGCGAGGATCCGCGACCGGTACGCTGGCCGCCCCCGGGTGTCCCGTACGTCCGACGCCTCCGGGTGTCCCGAAGGAGGTGGCCGTGCCCGCAGTGCTCCGACCCTGGCTGGCGGTCGCCGTGGCGAGCGCCGTCGCGGTCCTCGCCTGGGCCGGCTTCTGGTATCTGGCCGTGCCGCGCGTCGACGTGTGCCCGGCGGTCCACCCCGCGCCGGCCGGTTGCCGGGTCGACGAACGGATCTCCACCGCGTGGGCCTGGACGATCATCGTGGCGCTGCTCTATGTGGCCACCGTCGTCGCCCAGGTGCGTCCGAGTGCGCAGCGCCGCCAGGCGGTCCTGCTGGGCACCGTGGCGCTCGGTGTCTCGGCCGTATACGGCCTCTGGAAGGTGTGGCAGGCGGGCGGCTGAACCCGGGCGGCGCGCGGCCATCGATCGATGGCCGATCGACCGAAGTGACCTTCCTCGCGGATCCGTTCTACTGTGCGTAGTTGGCTGGTCGCCCATCGTCCACGGGGTGTGTGGATGGCGTGGACCGGTCACCGCTCTCCCGAGGAGGACCCGTTGAGGTTGCCGACCCGTCTGTCCGCCGCCGTGACCACGACCGTGCTGGTCGCGTCCGCGCTGACCGTCCTGCCCGCCTCCGCCGCCTACGCCACCCCGCTCACCTACCGCGCCGTCGACCTGGGCACCCTGGGTGGCACCGCCAGCGCCGCCACCGCGACCAACGACCGGGGCACGGTCGTCGGCTGGAGCCTGACGGCCGGCGGCGCCCGGCACGCGTTCGTGTGGCGCGGCGGGGTGATGACCGACCTCGGCGTGTTACCGGGGCACCTGGAGTCCACCGCCGTCGACGTCAACGAACGCGGCGACGTGGTCGGCACCTCGACCGGGCCGGACTGGATCACCCGGGCGGTGCTCTGGAGCGACGGTCAGATGATCGACCTGGGCACCCTCGGCGGCGACTACAGCGAGGCGATCGCCGTCAACGACCGGGGGCAGGTGCTCGGGCTGAGCAACCCGCCCACCGACATCCCGCACCGCTTCCTGTGGCAGGACGGCGTCTTCACCGACCTGGGGCGGCAGGACTTCTACGAGACGACCGACGGGCTCAACAACCGGGGCGACGTGGTGGGCACGTTCAACGTCCCGCCGTACGACTACCCGTGCACCTGCGTGGGCGGCCGGCTGCGCGACGGCGTCCTCACCCAGATCGGTCACCACGCGACGGCGATCAACAACCTGGGCCACGTGGTCGGCTCGGGCGGTGGCCGGGCCTTCCACTGGCGCGCCGGGGTACTGACCGACCTGGGCACGCTGGGCGGCCCGAGGAGTTGGGCGACCGACGTGAACGACCTGGGCGTGGTCCTCGGAATCAGCGAGACCCCCTCGTACGGTCAGCGACCGGTGCTGTGGTGGGCCGGTCGCACCGTCGACCTGTTCACGCGGGGGCTCGGTACCGCCGACCAGGTGAACGACCTGGACATCCGGGGTCGGCTGGTGGGCAGCCGCGAAGGGCGCGCCACGCTGTTCCGGTAGCGGCCGGCTCGGCGTTTACGCGGTCGACACCAGCACCGGACGCACGGTGGCGGTGATCTCCGGCCGGGGCGAGAAGGACGCCGAGTCCGACGACGTCCTTCTCGCTCGGGCGACCGCGCTGACCCTGGCTGCCCTGCGCTGAACCGGGCTCACGGCACGGCGGCACCGCTGAAGTCGAAGTGCGCGGTCAACGGGGTGCCGCGTACCCGCAGGGGTTGGGCGCCGCCGATCTGCGCGGCGTTCGGATACCACCGGCTCGGCGTGTACGCGCAGTCGCAGCGCAGCACCACCGACTGCCCCGGCAGCAGCCGCAGCGTGTATTCGGATCCCGCGTCCGCCACGCCCACGACGTCACCGGTGCGGGAATGGAACGCGATCACCTGCGCGTAGTAGGAGATGTCCGGGGCGGTGACGGTGCCGCTGAGCACCGTGCCGGGAGTGAGCGTCTGGTCGAGGGTGGCGGTCCGGCCGGCGCGGACCCGGACCGTGCGGGCCTCGCGCCAGTCGGCGGTGCCGCCGGACCACTGGCTGGCCATGTGGTTCGCAGTGAAGTACAACGGCCAGTGGTACGGCCCGAGGCCGGTCAGCGTGTATCGACCGTTCTCGTCGTTGATGGCGCCGGGGCTGCCGTATTTGGGGTGCGCGACGAACGGCATCACCGAGACACTCGCGTAGTAGAGCAGCGGCGTGCCGTCCGGCTGGGACAGTTGGCCGGTCACGGCACCCGGTGGGTCGAAGCGGACCTTCGGCGCGGTGATCGTCCGGCCGGCCCGCACGGTGACGACCGTTGCCTTCTCCCGCTGTCCGGTGCCGCCGTGCGCGCCGACCCACTGGAGTCCGTGGCGGGGTTCGTAGGGGATGGCCAGCAGCCGGTAGCGGCCGGGTGGCACGGCGGTGACGACCACCGCGCCGCCCTCGATCCCGGTGCAGCCGGCGTGCCGCCCGATCTGTTCCTCGCCGATGGCGACGACGGTGAGCGGGTCGCGGTCGACCGGGACCAGTGTCAGGCAGCCGCGGGCGTCGGCACCGGTGGCGGCGTCCCGCATCGTGGTCCGTAGCTCGCCGGTGGTGGCGGTTCCGGTGCGCGGGCCGGCGGCGGCGGGCAGGGGCTGGAGGGCGCCGCCGACGAGGGCGAGCGCGAGGAGGGGTACGACGAGGCGGGTGACGGAGTGTCGGTGTGACGGAGGCATCGGCGGATCCTCTCGACCCGGCGGAAGGACGTCGCACCTACGGTAATGCCCGTGCCCTTCTGATCACTCTCTGTGTCAGGAGGCTGTCAGGGGATCGGCCACTCGTGGACCGGGCGGTTGCTGTGCATCAGTTCCACGTAGTGCCGCAGCACCTCGCGCAGCGCGTCCGGCCGGTCGAGCTGGTCGGTCGACTCCAGCCGGTGCAGCGTGGCGACCTGCCAGCTCGCGCCGTTACGGCCGGTGAGGCAGCGCTGCTCGATGACGCCGAGCAGGCGGTCCCGCTCGTCCGGGTCGACGCCCCAGTGGTCCAGGCCCTGCTGGGCCAGCGGGAGCAGGCGACGCAGCACCAGCTCGGTGACGGGCAGGTAGCCCAGGCCGGGCCAGAAGACGCGCGCGTCGATGCCGTGCCGGGCGCAGGTGTTGAAGTTCTCCTCGGCGGCGCTGAACGACATCTGCGACCACAGTGGCCGGTCCGCCTCGGCGAGTGCCCGGACGAGTCCGAAGTAGAAGGCGCCGTTGGCGACGGTGTCCAGCACGGTCGGCCCGGCCGGCAGCACCCGGTTCTCCACCCGCAGGTGCGGGCGACCCCGGTGCACGTCGTAGACGGGTCGGTTCCAGCGGTAGATCGTGCCGTTGTGCAACCGCAGCTCGGCCAGGTTCGGTACGCCACCGGCGGCCAGCGTCTCGGACGGGTCCTCGTCGTCGCAGACCGGGAGCAGGGCCGGGAAGTAGCGCACGTTCTCCTCGAACAGGTCGAAGACCGAGGTGATCCAGCGTTCCCCGAACCACACCCGGGGCCGTACGCCCTGCGATTTGATCTCCTCGGGGCGGGTGTCGGTGGCCTGCTGGAACAGCGGGATGCGGGTCTCCCGCCACAGTTCCCGGCCGAAGAACAGCGGCGAGTTCGCGCCGAGCGCCACCTGGATCCCGGCGATGGCCTGGGCGGCGTTCCAGTAGTCGGCGAACTGCGCCGGGGAGACCTGGAGGTGGAACTGGGTGCTGGTGCAGGCGGCCTCCGGGGTGATGGTGTCGGCGGTCACCGACAGCCGTTCCACGCCGTTGACCGAGATCTGTAGGTCCTCGCCCCGGGCGGCGAAGATCTGCTCGTTGAGCAACGCGTAGCGGGGATTGGGCGACAGCGTCGCGGCGGTCAGGTGCTCGGGGCGTACGGTCGGCAGGATGCCGATCATCACCAGGCGGGCGTCGACCGTCCGGGCCTGCTGGTCGGCGGCGTTCAGGCTGGCCCGTACGCTCTGCTCGAACTCGGCCAGGCCGGTGCCGGTCAGCCGCCGGGGCGCCACGTTGATCTCGACGTTGAACTGCCCGAGCTCCGTCTGGAAACTCGGGTCGGCCACCGCACGCAACACGTCGGTGTTGCGCATGGTGGGCATGGAGTCCTCGTCCACCAGGTTCAGCTCGATCTCCAGGCCGGTCATCGGCCGGTCGACGTCGAACCGGGACTCCCGCAGCATCTCGGCGAAGACGTCGAGACAGCGCCGCACCTTGTCCCGGTAGCGAGCCCGATCCTGGCGACTGAAGGTCTGCGCGCCGACTTCCTCGCCCATGGTCACCACCCTGTCACCCCTGGTACCCCCGACGTGGCACGTCCATGCCTCCGGGCAGAAGCCCCGACCACGTGCGTTTCACGGATCCGGCGGCACATACCATGGCTGACGTGCGCGAAAAGGTGACCCGGCTGTTCGTGGTGGCGGCGATCGCGGAGGCGATCTCCTGGGCCGGCCTGTTGGCCGGGATGGCGGCGAAGTACGGCCCGCCCGACAACGAGCTGGGGGTCAAGGTGTTCGGCCCGATCCACGGTGCGCTCTTCGTGGTGTACGGGCTGCTGGTGCTGGCTGTGGCCCGAGTCAACCGGTGGAGCCTGACGGCCACGGTGGTGGCGCTGGCCTGCGCGGTGCCGCCGTTCGCCACCATCGTCTTCGAGCGTTGGGCCCGCCGACGCGGCATGCTCGACACCACGTCCGCGCCGCAGCGGGAGCCCGCCCCGGTCGGCTGACCCTCAGGTGAGGGCGGTGCAGGCGGCCAGCCCGGCCAGGAGCAGCAGACCCAGCGTGGCCTGGAGCAGCAGCGGTGGGCCGAGGTGTGACCACATGGTGGCGGTACGCGGCCGTAGCAGTTGACCGGTGGTCAGGTTGACGATCCGTTCGATCTTCGGCGCCAGATCCGGGTCGCCCTGGTCGCGCAGGGTGAGCTGGACGTGGTCGGCCGGGTGCAGCGCGCTCTGCGGCAGGTGTCCGTGCAGCTCCACCTCGTACAGTTTGCCGTTCGAGTCGCGCAGACGGACCGGCGTGACGAGGTACTCCGGTCCCTTCTTCAGCTCCTTGAACGTGCGGCGGCCGGTGCCGGAACCGGCGCTGAGCGCGGCCCGCACCAGTTTGGCGAGCAGGCCGATCACCCCGGCGGCGGCCACCACCACCATCAGCACCGGCTGCCCCACGCGTACCTCCCGGGGGTAACCGTCCATCAGCCGCACGATCTGCGCGGTGAGGATCCGACCGGTCGGATGCAGGCTGCGCCGCGAGTACGACGTCGTGTCCATGTCCACCACCCAGAGTCCGCTTTTGCTCACAGATCGTATCGATCCTCGGGGTTGAACGACGTGAATGAAAATCGGTCACGCGGTGGCCGGCAGGTGACAAGCCGGGTGGCGCGGGTAAGCGGTGGGCCGAGCCGGAAAGGGGTCGAGCATGCAGCTGTCCTTCCTGCGCCCGCTCTATCAGCGCCCGGGTCCGTGGTGCTCGGTCTACCTGGACGCCTCGATGGACACCGAGGACGCCCACGCCGCCCTCGACCTGCGCTGGCGCGGGCTGCAACGGCAGCTCGCCGAGCAGGGGGCCGACGAACCGACCATCGCCGCCATCGACCGGGTGGTCCGCGGGCACGACCCACTGCCCGGGGACTACGGGATCGCCGTCTTCGGCGCCCAGGGGCGGGTGGTGCTCTCCGAGTACCTGGCCGCGCCACCCCGGCGGGACCTGGCCGCGTACGCGCCGTTGCCGCACGTGATGCCGCTGCTCTCCCAACGGGGTGAGCAGGTCGCGTGGGTACGGGTGTTGGCCGACCGGACCGGTGCCGACGCGATGTCGGTCAGCGCCGGTGGGGTGCCCCGACGAGCTCACGTCACCGGCCGGGAGAGCTTCCCGTTGCGCCGGGTCAAGCCCGGCGGCTGGTCGCAGTCGCGTTACCAGCGCGCCGCCATGGAGGCGTGGCACCACAACGCGGGCGACGTCACCGCGGCCACCGTGGAGCTGGCCGAACGGGTCGGTGCCGAGGTGGTCGTGGTGGCCGGCGACATCCGGGCCACCGGCATGATCGCCGCCCAGATGCCGGCCCGCTGGCAGGACATGGTGGTCCGCACCGACGCCGGGTCCCGCGCCGAGGGGGCCGACCAGAGCCTGCTCGACGACCTGACCGTGCAGACCATCGCCGATCTGGCCGACCAGCGGGTGACCGCCGCGCTGGACCGCTTCGGCACCCAGGAGGACGTCGGCGCCGGACTCGACGCCGTGGTCGCCGCGCTGCAACGCAACCAGGTCGACACGATGCTGCTGGTGGACGACCCGTCCGCCGACGGGCAGCTCTGGATCGGCCCGGCGGCCACCGACATCGCCACCGATCCGAGTCAGCTCGCCACCGTGGCCGAGCCGGCCCGGGTACGCGCCGACGCGGCGCTGGTGCGGGCGCTGGTCGGCACCGACGCCGAACTGACCGTGCTGGGCCCGGACGAGGCTCCGCAGCTGGTGGAGGGCGTGGGTGCGGTGCTGCGCTACGTCGACCCGGTCACGCCGGGACGGGGCGGTGTCTGACCCCGCCGTCGCGGACGCGGTCGTCGCACGGTTGCTGGCCTGGCGGGTCGCGCGGGTGTATGGCGCGCCGGGCCCGGCGACCGCGCCGCTGGTCGAGGCGTTGCACGCGGCCGGTGGCGACCCGGAGTTCGTTCCCGTGCGGCACGCCGACAGTGCCGCGCTGATGGCCGCCGGGCACGCCCGGTTCGCGGGTGGGGTCGGCGTCTGCCTCTCCGACGGCGGGCCGGACGCGTTGGGGCCTGTCTCTTCTACAACTCT
>NZ_SISL01000205.1:0-10410 GCF_004307965.1 Verrucosispora sp. SN26_14.1
CATATTTGTATAAGAGACAGGCGTCCGGGTCGCCGCGCGCCGCCGGCCGCTCGGCGACCCGCACCGACCCGAACGCGGGCGCGTCGGGTTCCTGGTCAGCCATGCGCCCACCGTACCGCCGGATGCTGCGGCGCCCCGGCGGGTACGCCCGGTCGTGGCTCCGGTCGCACCCGCGGACCGGTCCCGGTCTGGCGCGGCACGTGGGTGAGGGTGTCCGCCGGCCGTGTGCCGAGCGTCAGCCGGCGACGGCGAGGGCCAGCGGCAGGACGTCGGGGGCACCGGCGCGGCGCAGTTCCCGCGCCGCCATCGTCATCGTCCAGCCCGAGTCGACCAGGTCGTCGACGAGCAGGACCGGGCCGTCCAGCCCGGTGAGGGCGTCGGCGAGCGGCTCGGGCACGGTGAGGGCGCCGTGCAGGGTGCGTACCCGCTGGGCGCTGTTGCCACGCGGACCGGCCGGCGGACCGGCCGAGACGACCCGGCCCAGCAGCGGCAGCCGCCCGACGGCGGCGATCCGCTCGGCCAGCGACCCGACCAGCACCGGATGGGTCCGTGAGTCGACCGCGACCACGCCCGCCGGGCGGCGGGGCCACGGGTCGTCGCCGTGCGCCCACGCCTTGAGCACCTCGATGACGGCGGCAGCCAGGTCGTCCGGCAGCGGGCCGTCCGGCGTGCCCGGCCCGACCAGGCCGCGCAGCCGGCCACCCCAGCCGAGGTCGGAGAGCCGGCCCACGGCCCGTCCGGAAAGGGCCTGCTCCGTCGGGGCGATGCGGCCCTTCAGCGGTACGCCGACCGCCTCCAACCCGGTCGGCCAGAGCTTCTTGGGCGCGAGCGGCACGCCGGGGCGACCCAGGAACGTCTGCGCGGTGGTCAGCGCGGCCGGTGACACCTCCGCCGTGAACAGCGGCGCGGCGCACCGGTCACAGCGCCCACAGTCGGCCGCCTCCGCGTCGTCCAGACAGTCCCGCAGGTAGCGCATCCGGCAGTCGGTCGTCGCGGCGTACCCGAGCATGGCCTGTTGCTCGTCGGCGCGGGCGGCGGCGACGCGCCGCAACCGGGGCTCGTCGTAGACCCAGGTTTCGCCGGTGGCGAGCCACCCACCGCGCACCCGGCGGACGGCGCCGTCCACGTCGAGCACCTTGAGCATCAGTTCCAGCCGGGCCCGGCGCAGGTCGACCAGGGGCTCCAGGGCCTGGGTGGAGAGCGGCCGGTCGGTGTGCAGCGCGGCCAGCACGGCGCGGACCTGGTCCTCGGGCGGGAAGGCGAGCGACGCGAAGTACCGCCAGATGGCCTGGTCCTCGACACCGGGCAGCAGCAGCACCTCGGCATGCTCGACCGCGCGGCCGGCACGGCCGACCTGCTGGTAGTAGGCGATCGGCGACGGGGGCGCGCCCAGGTGCACCACGAAGCCGAGGTCCGGCTTGTCGAAGCCCATGCCGAGCGCGCTGGTGGCGACCAACGCCTTGATCTTGTTGTCGAGCAGGTCCTGCTCGGCGGCGCGGCGGTCGGCGTCCTCGGCCTGCCCGGTGTACGCGGCCACCGTCCAGCCCCGCGACCGCAGGAACTCGGCGGTCTCGGTCGCCGACGCCACGGTCAACGTATAGATGATGCCGGAGCCGGGCAGCCGGTCCAGGTGGTCGGCGAGCCAGCCGAGCCGGTGCGCCGGGCTCGGCAGGTCGAGTACGCCCAGCCGCAGCGACTCCCGGTCCAGGCTGCCGCGCAGCACGAGGACGTCCGGTCGCTGCCGCCCCGACGTGACCGCCTCGGTGCCGAGCTGCTCGGCCACGTCCCGCGTCACCCGCTCGTTGGCGGTGGCGGTGGTGGCCAGCACCGGCGTCTGCTCCGGCAGGTTGCCGAGGAAGGTCCGCAACCTCCGGTAGTCCGGCCGGAAGTCGTGCCCCCAGTCCGACACACAGTGCGCCTCGTCGACCACCAACAGGCCGGTGGTGGCGGCCAACCTCGGCAGTACGCCGTCCCGGAAGTCCGGATTGTTGAGCCGCTCCGGGCTGATCAGCAGCACGTCCACCGCACCGGCGTGGATCTCGCCGGTGATCTCGTCCCACTCGTCGAGGTTGGCCGAGTTGATGGTGCGCGCCCGGATACCGGCCCGGGCCGCCGACTCGACCTGGTTACGCATCAACGCCAGCAGCGGCGACACGATCACGGTGGGCCCGGCCGGCTCCCGGCCGTCCACCTCCTGCCGCAGCAGCGCGGTGGCCACGAAGTAGACCGCCGACTTGCCCCAACCGGTGCGCTGCACGCAGAGCACCCGCCGTCGGTCGACCACCAACGCCTCGATCGCCCGCCACTGGTCCTCCCGGAGCCGGGCGTCCTCGCCCGCCAGCCGCCGCAGCACCGCCTCGGCCCGCTGCCGGATCGTCGTCCGTTCCTGGCTCATCCGGCCTTTCTACCAGCACCGTCGGACGACCGGCCCGTCACGGCGTGCGCTCAGCGGGCTCGGCGGGCTCGGCTGCCAGGCGGGCGGCCGGGCGCCCTGCTGCGGTCGGTCCGGTGTTGTCCCCGGCGTCCTTTGCTCTGCTTCAACTGGCGCAACAGAATCCGGGCGTGTTCGGTGCGTGGGGTGAAGCAGAGCAAAGGGCGCACGGTGACATGACCGACGGCTGACGAGAGGCGCGGCGGGCCGGCGGTGATGTGGGGGTGGGTGTGGCCGTGCGACGTGGTGGCGGGACGCGGCAGCGGGGCGTCTGGCATACGATTCCGTTCGATCCGCGGAAGAGAGACGAGATGACTCAGCGAACCGGTACCACCGCCACGACCCGGCGCTTCGCGGTCGCGACGATCGCCCTGCTGGCCGCGACCCTGGTGGCCGGCTGCGACGACAAGGACGCCCCGGAGGCGGCCCCGCCACCGCCGGACCCCAAGCAGGAACTGCTGGACGCGGTACCCGGCGAGCAGGACCCGGCGTTCCGTTTCACCACCTCCGGCGACGTGTCCGGAGTGGTCGACCCGGCGAACCGGGGCATGGACATCGACACGGTCACCAAGGACAAGGACTTCACCCTGGAGATGTCCTTCCGGATGATCGAGTCACGCACCTGGATGAAGGTCAACTTCAAGGGCGACAAGAACATCCAGAAGCTGATGAAGCTGCCCACCACGTGGATGGAACTGGACCCGTCGAAGGTCGACGGGCCGGACTCCCTGCCCACCTACGAGGGCACCGACCCCGGCAACGCCGAGGTGATCATCCAGGCGGCCAGCGACGTCCAGGCCGGTGAGGGCGGGACGTACACCGGCACGGTCGACCTCTCCGCCCAGCCGGACCTGGCGGACGCCCTGGAGGGCGTGGCCAAGCTCAGCGACGCCATCACGCAGATCCCGCTCACCGCCGTGGTGGGGGCGGACGGCAACCTCACCTCGCTCACCCTGGCGATCCCGGCCGACGGGGAGCAGAAGGCGTCGGAGTACGTGGTCGAGTACTTCGACTTCGGCAGCGCCCCCGCGATCGTCGCGTTCACCGAGGACGAGGCAGAGAAGGCGCCCACGGCGGCATACGACCTGCTCAACGGCTGATCGGTCAGGGGCGGCACGGCGACGGGCCGCCCCTGCCGCCGTACCCTCCCGCCTGTCCCCGGCCAGGCGACGTCAGGTGCGGGACAGGTGACACGGCCCGTCGTGGTCGGCCAGCCGCAGACACCGGCCACCGTCGAGCGGCTGATCACAGAACACCCAGTGGCGGATGAACTGGGTTTCCTCCTCGGAGACCGTCGTACCCACCGCCTCGACGTTCGGGAAGAAGCCCAACCCGCCCCGCAGCCCCTCCATCACCCCGCGATCATGGAGTTGTGGTCGTGACGAAAGGGATATACATCCGCGATTCCCTCGCCACAACTCCATGATCGGCGCTAGGGGCGAGGGGCGAGGCGTGAGGACAGCGGCCACTGCCGCACGGTGGCCGGTGGCCGGTGGCTGGGGCGCCTGACGGTCGGTGGAGGCTCGGGATCTCGATTCCCGCACCCCGAACCGGGCGGAATCGGAAGATTGTCTGGTGCGCCGGTTCCTTCGTCACCCCGTGCGGCTGGTACCGGTCGGCTTCCTCGTGACGATCCTGCTCGGCGCCGGCCTGCTGATGCTGGAGCCGATGACCATCCAGCACCAGCACCCGCCGTTTCCGGTCGCGCTGTTCACCGCCACCTCGGCGGTCTCGGTCACCGGGCTGGCCATCACCGACACGCCGAACTACTGGTCCGAGACCGGACTGGTGGTGATCACGGTGCTGACCCAGGTCGGCGGACTCGGCATCCTGACGCTCGCCGCGCTGGTGGTCCTGACCGTGTCCCGGCGGCTCGGTCTGCACAACCGGATGCTGGTCCAGGCCGAGACCCTGGAGTACGGACTGGGTGACGTACGCCGGTTGCTGATGCGCATCGGGACCACGGTGCTGGTCTGCGAGGTGGTGATGACGGTCGTGCTCACCGCCCGGCTCTGGCTCGGCTACGAGTATCCCCTGCGGCGAGCGCTCTGGTCGGCGTCCTTCCACTCGATCCAGGCGTTCAACAACTCCGGCTTCTCGCTCTACTCCGACGGGCTGCTGGCCTTCGCCCGGGACCCCTGGGTGACCCTGCCGCTGGCTCTCGGTTCGATCGTCGGCGGGCTGGGGTTCCCGGCGCTGTTCGAGGCGGTCCGGGAGTGGCGGCGGCCGGTGCGCTGGGCGGTGGCCACCAAGCTGACCATCTGGGGCAGCGTCGTGCTGGTGGCCGTCGGGTTCGTGATCCTGCTGGCCAGCGAGTGGTCCAACCCGTGGACCATCGGCCAGTACGACGTTCCGGGCAAGGTGAACGCCGCGTTCACCCAGATCACGTTCTCCCGCACCGGCGGCTTCGAGGTGATGCCGATCGACCGGTTGCGGGAGGAGAGCTACCCGCTGCTGATCGCGTTGATGTTCATCGGCGGCGGCAGCGCCAGCACCGCCGGTGGCATCAAGGTGTCCACATTCTTCCTGCTCGCCTTCATCATGTGGGCGGAGATCCGGGGCGAGCCGGACGTCACGGTCGGGCACCGGCGCATCGCCACGTCGAGCCAGCGGCAGGCGTTGACCGTCACCCTGCTCAGCGTCGCGATGGTGGCCGCCGGCACCAGCGTGTTGATCCTGCTCACCGACGGGTTACCGCTCACCAGCACGCTGTTCGAGATCACCTCGGCGTTCAGCACCACCGGGCTCACGGTCGGGCTGACGTCGTCGTTGGAGGACGGGGGCGTGTTCCTGCTGACCGTCCTGATGTACATCGGCCGGGTGGGTCCGCTCACCCTCGGCTCGGCGATCGCCCTGAACACCCGTCGCCGTCTCTACCGCTACCCGGAGGAGCAACCCATTGTCGGCTAGAAGATCCGACGACGAGACCATCGCCGTGATCGGGCTGGGCCGTTTCGGCTGTCACCTGGCCGAGTCGCTCAGCGCCCTCGGGCACGACGTGCTGGCCATCGACCGCAACGCCCAGCAGGTGCAGAAGTGGTCGGCCCAGCTCGACGAGGTGGCCCAGGCCGACTCCACCGACGAGGACGCGCTGCGCCAGCTCGGCGTCGCCGACCTGCAACGCGTGGTGGTGGCCATCGGCGCCTCGGTGCAGGCCAGTGTGTTGACCGTGCTGGCTCTGGTCGAGCTCGGCGTACCGCAGATCTGGGCGCGGGCCACCTCCGCACAGCACGCGAAGATCCTCTCCTCGGTCGGCGCGCAGCACGTGATCTTCCCCGAGGCGGAGACCGGCGAGCGGCTGGCCCACCTGATCGTCAGCCGGATGCTCGACTTCGTGGAGTTCGACGACGCGTTCGCCATCGCCAAGCTCCGCGTACCGGAGTCGCTGGTGGGACAGGCGATCAGCGAGGTACGGCTGCTGGACCGCTACGGCGTACGCGTGATCGGTATCAAGCCGCCCGGGGAGAGCCGCTTCCGCTACGTCTCCGACGGGCTGGAACTGGTCCGGGACAGCACGCTCATCGTCGAGGGGACCATCGAGCACGTACAGCGGTTCTCCCTGGTCACCTGAGGTCGGTGTCACCCCTTGCCGGGCTTGCCCTTCTTCGGCTTGTCCTTGCCGGGTTGCTTGTCCTTGCCCGCCTTCTCCTTACCGGGCTTCTCCTTGCCGGGCTTGGTCTTCGTGCCGGCCGGCTTCTTCTCCGCCCCGCCCTTGGCCCTGGTGCCGCCGGAGCCGCCCGAACCGGCCTTCGACGTCGTGGTGGTGGCCTTCACCGGCTTACCGGCTGCCGGGGCGCTCCCGGCGACCCCGGAGACCTGCACCCCGCACCGCGCGTCGCCGACCCGGAACTCCACCGGCAGCGGGTTCGGTCCGGTGTACCGGCCGGTCAGGCTCATCTTCTCGGTGGCTCCCGGCGCCAACGTCGGCTTCCCCGACGCCGGTTGCACGGCGACCGATCGGCCCTGCTGGCGGGCCTGCGCCGGGCTCGCCTTGGTCACCTTCTGCTTCCCGGGGAAGGTGAAACTCATCGTCCAGTCGCGCAGTTCCCGCTCGCCGGAGTTGGTCAGGCTCAGCTCGGCGGTGAACTCGGTGCCCGAGTCCGTCCGCAACGCGTAGCTGACCTGGCAGGGGACCGTCTCCTCGACGCCCATCCGGGCCTGGGTGAGCTGATCGATGCCGCCACTGGCCGGGCTGCGCGAGGTCATCGTCCAGACCATCGCCGTGACGCCGATCAACGCGGTGGCGGCCACCGCCGCCTCGATCCGGCGGCGGCGGGTCGTGGCACGGCGGGTCCGCTGGCCGGCGAAGGGCAGCGCGTCGGTCGCGGCGGACCAGGGCAGAATCGTGGTGCCGACGCTGGCCAGCATCATCGGCGCGGGGACCCTTTCGTCCTCGGCCCGCGCGGTCACCTTGCCGACCGCCTCGGCGAGGCACCGGGCCAGTTCGGCGGTACGCGGCCGGTCCCCCGGGCACTTCGCCAGGCAGCGGTGCACCAGCGCGGCGACGCCGTCGGGCAGCCCCGGCACGTCCGGCATCGGCTCGGGTTCGCGGTACAGGTGCGCCCGCAGCATCTGCGTGGTGGTGTTCGCCTCCCAGGGCAGCCGCCCGGTGAGCATCCGGTAGAGCAGCAGGCCGACCGCGTACACGTCGGTGGCCGGGCTGACCTGGCCGTTGTCGAGCCGTTCCGGGGCGAGGTAGGCGGGGGTGCCGAGCAGTGTGCCGTCCGGCCCCTTCTCGCTCTCCCCGACCAGCGCCGAGATGCCGAAGTCGACGACCTTGACGCCGGTCGGGGTCAGCATCACGTTGCCGGGCGTGACGTCCCGGTGCACCACACCCCGGGCGTGCGCGGTGGCCAGTGCGGAGGCCACCTCCGCCGCCACCGTCACCGCCTCCCGCCACGGCAGCCGGGCGTCGCGGCGCAGTCGTGCGGTCAGCGGAGCGCCGTCGATGAGTTCCATCACCACGTACGGCACGGTCAGCCCGACCTGCTCGGACTCCCCGTAGTCGTACACGTTGGTGATGTTGGGGTGGCAGAGCCGGGCGGCGGCCTGTGCCTCGATCCGGATCCGGTGCCGGAACGCCCGGTCGCTGGCCAGCCGGGACGCGAGGACCTTGACCGCCACCTGGCGGCCGAGCACCTCGTCGTAGCCGCGCCAGACCACCGACATCCCGCCGGTGCCGACCTGCTCGATCAGTCGGTACCGCTCACCGACCAGTTGCGTGCCCCTGCGTTGGCCACCACCCATGGTCGGCGTTGTTGCCCGACACGAACCCGCCTACACCTTTCTGGTCGGATTCGGTCAGGATCTCACCCGATCAGGCGGTCGCGAGCAATTGGTCCACCGGCGCGTAGTCATCGGTCAACACCAGTGCGTCACCGACGAAATCAGTCAGGTCGCCGCCGGAGAGCAGGCTGACCGCCTCGTTGCGGTCGTCCAGCCGGGCCCGCACGGCGGCCAGCGGCAGCGGCGTGTCCGAGGCGACGATCAGGAAGTTGGCGCCCCGCTCCCCCGCCAGCGCCTCCGGCGGGGCGATCAGCGCGACGTGCCGGAACTCGGCGGAGACGGTGGCGACCTCGCTGCGGATGAAGCGCAGCGGCGGGTAGTCGATCACGTTCTGCACGTACACCCCGCCGGGCCGGACGACCCGCCGCACCTCGGCCGCCATCTCCCGGGTCGCCAGGTGCCACGGCACCACCAGGTGGCCGAACGCGTCGCCGACCACGAAGTCCCGCGTGTCGGTGCCCTCCGCGACCACCAGCATCCGGGCGTCGCCCACCTCGGCCCGCAGGTCCGGTCCCTGCCGTACGCCGAGGTGGCGCTCACCCAACTCGACCAGCCCGCCGTCGATCTCGAAGACCAGGTTGTCGGTGCCGGGCCGGGTGGCGGTCAGGTAACGCGGCACGGTGAACCCGCCGCCGCCCAGGTGCAACGCGTCGAGCCGCTGGCCCTCCGGCGCCATCACGTCCGCCACCGCCCCGATCCACCGGGTGTACGCGTACTCCAGGTGGGTCGGGTCGGCCAGGTCGACATACGAGTGTTGGGCCGAGTTCAGCAGCAGCGTCCGCCCGGTGGACCGGCCGGGATCCGCCTCCACCCGGGCGCAGTGGTACGCCGTCTCCACGTCGCACGGGTCCGGCGCCACCACGGTCAGTCCCACACCGACCAGCCCCAGCACCGCCAGCGCGGCCCTGGTCCGGGCCGGACCCGGCAGGCCGGCCCGGTCCTGCCGGTGCAGGTACACCCCGAGCGCGATCCCGGTGATGCCCAGCGAGGCGGCCAGCCCGAACAGGATGACCGTGCTCGGCAGCGCAGCGACCAGCACGAAGCCGGTGACCAGGGTGGCCGTCACCGCACCCAGGGTGCCGATGCCGGAGAGCCGGCCGACCACCTGACCGGTCCGGCGCAGGTCGGCGAGCTGAAGCTTGATCACCAGCGGGCTGACCGAGGAGAGCAGCATCGCGGGCGCGAAGACGGCGACCACCACGAGCAGCAGGATCGCGCTCTCCGCGCCGCCACGCAGTACCTCACCGGCGTACCGCACCGCCGGCAGGGTGATCGCGGTGGCGATGCCGGAGAGCACCAGCGCGGGCGCCAGCAGCGTACGCGGATTGCGCCGGTCGGCCAGCCAGCCGCCCGCCCACGCCCCGTACGCGATCGCGGCCAACGCGATGCCGATGACCGAGCTGGTCACCTGGAGAGTGACCCCCACGTACGGCCCGACGAGGCGCAACGCGGCGGTCTCCAGGACCAGGACGGCTCCGCTGGAGTAGAAGACCAGGAACGCGGCGAGCCCGTTGGGCAGTGCCCGGGGTGCCTCCGGTTCGGAGGGCACGGCGGGCACCGCCACCTCAGGCGATGGAGAGTTCATCGTGGCGATGGTACGCAGCGGGAAAGGGGCGCCGGGTCAGTACATCGAAGTGTGAACATGGTTCGTGTGATCCGCGGCCGGACTGCCACTGCCGCCGTACGCCCGCCAGCCGGTCCCCGGGTGCCAGATCTGTCGGTACCAGATCACGTAGAGCACACCGAGCCGGTCGGCGTTGCGGACGTGCCAGGCGGCCAGGCTGTCCCCGTACGACTTGTCGCCGCCGGTGGCCGTGCGGTCCTCGAACCCGTTCGTGGCGGCCGAGAAGTCGCAGGCCCGGCCCTTCGGGTGCTCACCCGAGCCGCCGCTGCGGTAACAGGAGACGTGCCGCTTGTAACCGGCCGCCTTGGTCTGGTTGAGCATGTGCAGCGTGCGCGCGGTGATGCAGCCGGAGGTCGTCGGGTCGTTCACCGAGCACGACTCACCGGGCCAGGAGCCGTCGGAGTTGCGCGGTGCCGGGCTGGCCGAGCTGGAGTTGCCGCCGCTGAAACCGCCACTGCCGCCCGAGCTGACGGCGGCCAGGGCCGTCTCGGCCTCCTTCTTCTTCTTCGCCATGACGGCGAGCTGCTTGCGCTGCTCGCGCACCTCGGCGTTGATCGCGAGCTTCGCCTGCCGGGCCTCCTCGCGGGCCGCGGTCAGCTCGCGCACCCGGCGACCGTCTCGCTGGGCCATCATGTCCAGGCTGGCGGCCCGCTGCACGAAGGCCTCCGGGGTGCCGCTGTCCAGCAACGCGGCCGCCGCGCTCAGCCGGCCGACCCGGTAGGACTGCGCGGCCACCTCACCGACCAGATCGGTCAGCTCGCCGAGCCGGCCCTCCACGTCGGCCAACTGCGCGGCCATCTCCTTCTGCCGCTTCTCCGAGCCCTGAAGCTTCCGCTTGGCCTCGATGTGCGCCTTGGCGGTCGACTCCAGGGCGTCCCGCAGCTTCTTGCTGCCCCCCTCGTTGGGCTCGGCGTACGCCGGGACGGCCCCGAGGCCGAACAGCAGCGCCACCGCGGCGAGCAGGGCGATCAGCGGCCGGAGAGCCCGCCGCCCGATGGGCATGGACCTGCGCACGAAAGCATCCTTCCGTCGGCCGCCGGCCCCCGATGGGGCGCTGCGCGGCGTCGGC
>NZ_SISL01000206.1:0-10399 GCF_004307965.1 Verrucosispora sp. SN26_14.1
CGGCGGGGCGAAGCGTCGCGGCCGGCCGATCAGGCGACGACGTCGTTCCCCGGCGTCGAGCCGCTGTCCGAGCGCCTCGACCCTGCTCTCCAGTCGGCCCGTCGCCGAGTCCGCCTCCCGGGTCGGCGGCCCCACGTCGTCGGCCCGGGCGGCGACCTCGCGGCCCATGGTGACATCGGAGTCGACGGCGGAGCGGGCCTCCTGACGTGCGTCGTGCCGGGCCCGACGGTCCTCGGCGGCCAGACCGGCCCGCTTCGCCAGCCACTTCGCCGGACCGGTGGCGACCGCGCCGATCACCCCACCGACGCCGAGCATCAACGCCAGCTCCGGCCGACCGGCGTCCACGGTCAGCTTCACCGCCAACGCGGTGAGCATCGAGTTGGTGGCGATGTGGGTGATCACATAGGTACGCAGCCGGGGCAGTCCGGTCGGACGCGGGTCGCTGGTCGGCGCGGCGGGCAGGCGGTCCAGCGCCCGGCCCCGGCGGTCGGTGTACCAGTCCGGGTACACCTCGGTCAGGGCGGTCCGCGTCGCGGCCGGTACCCCGCTCAGGCGCTGCTCCGCGCCGAGCATGCCGTCCCGCAGGCCCAGGCGGTCGACCACGGCGGCCAGTTCGCGGCGGGCGGCACCCAGCGACCAGCGGTCGGCGACGGCGACCTGGTGCGCGGCGGTCCGCAGCTCGGCGAGGTCGGCGGGGGAGAGCGGGGCGACCGTGGGTGCTGCCGGATCCACCGGCCGCCCGAGCGCCGACAACTCGGCCACCTCGTGGGCCAGTCCCCGCTCGACCACCCGGTCGGCGGCTCGGTCGGAGAGCGTCACCACGGCGACGCCGTCGCTGCCGAACCGGCTGGTCGCCACCGCGCCGTCCGCGACCGGCCCACTGGTCAGACGGAGCGTGAACGTGCTGCCGTCGGCCCGGGTCACCTGGTAGGTGCCGTCCGGGCGGGCGAGCACCTCGGAGACCTCGGCGTGGGTGGCCACCTGCCCGGCCACCGCACGAGCCCGGTCCAGGACGGCGTCCGGGTCGGGTTCCGCACGACCCTGGCCGTGGAAGTCGGTGCCGGGCAGGGCACTCGCGGTGATCACCGTGCCGGCCCGGTCGCCGTTCGTCCGGGTATCGCCGACGTCGGTCCGGTCGGCCGGTCCGGTCAGGTTGTCGGTTCCACCTCGGGCCACACCTGCCGGCCCCTGGTCCGCCCCTCGCGTCGCGCCTGGGCGTACTCCTGCATGACCCGCCGGGGCGGCAGGCTGGGGTGCACGGTGATCACTCCCGAGCGGTCGATGATGTAGCTCCCCTGGCCCACGTGCGTCCCCGAGGCCCGCTCCTGTTCCGAGAGCCTCTCCCGGGCCAGCCAGCCGTACTCGAACTCCCGGAGCACGATCGGATTCCGGGTCGCCAGCAAACTGCTGATCAGGGTCAGCGCCTCGTCCTCGGTCAACTCGCCCCTCTCCGTCAGGCATCATCATCGCCCAGAGGGCATGGGTTTCCCGGATGTCCACGGCCGGCATGTCCGCCGACGTCGTCCCGCTCTGCGGATCCCACCACACCGGCGCGTCGGCATCGACCGGGAAGACGATCACGAACGCGTGGGCACCGTCGATCTCCGGTTGGCCGTGGGCGTCCAGGATCGGCTGCCCGGCCGCGTCGACGTACAGCCAGTCGGCCACCACCAGCGCCGACGCGCCGGGACCGGCCTCCGCCACCCGCCGGTAGAGGTCGGCGTACTGGTCGGCGACCGCGTCGGTGCGGGCCAGGTCGGTGGGCAGGTTGTCCGGCCCGCCGATCCACTCCCCGCCGATCCACGCCTCGGCGCGTTCCAGGCCGCCCCGCTCACCGGAGACCAGGTCGATCGCGCCGTCGTCGGTCCGGTCCGCCCACCGTGGCACCGACACCTGTGGGTCGCCGTGGAAACTGGCCAGGGCCGCCAGCGACGCGTCGAGGCAGTTGTTGGCCCGGCCCGGCTGGTCCGGCCCACCATCGTTGACCAACTGGCCGTACGGGTGGATGGACGGGTCCGCGAAGACCGCGTAGCCCTGCGGCGTGGCCAGACTCGCGGCCAGGTCGTCCTGGTACCGCGGATCCTCCAGGGGGGCCAGCTCACCTGGCCCGTACCGCCGGCTCTCCGGCAGCGACGGCGCGGGACCGACGTCGGTCAGGCCGTCGGGTCCTCCGTCGGCCAGACCTGGCGGCCGGTGATCCGGCCCTCCCGGCGGGCCTGGGTGTACTCCATGATCAACAGTGGCACCGGCAGACTCATCTGTGCCGTGACCACTCCCGTCCGGTCGACTATGTAGCTCCCGTGGCCCAGGTGCCGGCCCTGGGCCCGTTCCGGTGGCGACAGTTGCTCCTTCGCCAGCCACCCGAACTCGAACGGATGCATCTCGATCTCGTTCGGCGTGCCCAGCAGGCGTGTGATCAGTGCCCGCGCCTCGTCCTGTGTCACCCGGACCCCCTTCCACCGACGGCACCATCGACCACAGCGCGTACGTCTGTGCCATGTACGCCGCTGGGGGCTGCGGCCACGTCATCCCCCGTTGTGGATCCCACCAGACCGGTCCGTCGGCACCCTCCGGATGCACCACGACCAGGGAGTGCGAATCCCCGGCCTGCACGTGCCCGCCGTCGAGCACGATGTCCCCGGTGTTCGGATCCGTCCTGCGCCATTCGACCACGACCAGGGCCGCCGTGCCCGGACCCGCCGCCGCGACCCACTGATGCAGCCGCGCGTACTGCTCGGCGACCGCCGCCGCGTTCTCGGTCGGCGTGGTGGGCAGGTCCGCCGAACCGCCGGACCAGTCGACACCGAGCCACGCCTCGGCCCGGTCGAGACCGCTCGCCTCCCCGGCCAGCGTCTCGATCGACCCGTCCGGACGGACGTCGGGCCAGCGAGGGAGGGAGACCTGCGGGTCACCGTAGAAGCTGGACAGGGCCGCCAGCGACGAGTCGAGGCAGTTGTTGGCCCGGCCCGGCTGATCCGGCCCACCATCGTTGACCAACCTGCCATATGCATGTGTCGACGGGTCGGCGAAGAGCGCGTAGCCCTCGGGCGTCCGCAGGCTCTGCTCGACGTCCGACTGATAGCCGGGGTGTTCCAGCGGCGCCAACTCACCCGGGCCGATCCGCCGTGTCTCCGACAACCGGTGATCGGTGTCGGTCGGCGCAGAGTCGGTCTGGTCCGGCGTCGGTACGCCGGGGTCGCTCAGTCCGTCGGGTCCGGTGTCGGCCAGACCTGCCGGCCGGTGATCCGGCCCTCCCGGCGGGCCGTCGTGTACCGCTTCATGACCAACGGTGGAGGCAGGCTGGGATGCGCGGTCACCACTCCCGTCCGGTCGATGATGAAGACCCCCTGGCCCATCTGCCGGCCCTGTGCCCGCTGCTGCGGGGAGAGCGTCTCCTGGGCTGCCCAGCCGAACTCGAACGGGAAGACCGCCACCGGGTTGTCCGTCCCGAGCAGCCGGGTCATCAGCTGCTGGGCTTCCTCCCTGCTCATCGGCATAGCCGGGGTGTACCTCCATCGACCACAGGTTCTGCGTCAGTCCAACATAGTCCCCGGGGAGCGGGTCGGTGGTGGTGCTGGCGTACAGCGGGTCCCACCACACCGGCCCGTCCGCGCCCTCCGGATACACCAGCAGGAACGCGTGCTGGGCGGCCGGCTGGGTGTGACCGTCGGCGTCGAGCAGCGGAGCGGCGTTCCCGTCGAACTGCACCCAGTCCACCACCACGACGGCGGCCGTGCCCGGCCCCCCGCCGAGGACACTCTGGTAGAGCTGCGCGTACCGGTCGGCCACGGCCTCGGCCCGTTCGACGGGCGTACCCGGCATCGCCTCGTTGGCACTGTCGCCGACCCAGTCGCCGCCGATCCAGTTCGCGATCCGGTCGACACCGGCCAACTCCCCCAACTCGGTCTCGATGGAGCCGTCGTCGAGCCGATCCGGCCAGCGCGGATGGGACACCTGCGGATCACCGTAGAAGCTGGCCAGCGCGGCCAGCGTGGAGTCGACGCAGTTGTTGCTGCGCCCCGGCTGGTCCGGCCCACCGTCGTTGATCAACCGCCCGTACGGGTGCGTGGACGGGTCGGCGAAGACCGCGTACCCCTCGGGGGTCCACAGGCTGTCCGCCACGTCGTCCTGGTAGCGCGGATCCTCCAACGGCGCCAACTGCTCCGGCCCGTACTGCCGGGTGTCCGGCATCGGCCAGCCCTGCATGTCGGGCCAGATCGCGGCGTTCGGATCGGTGAATCTCGGGTCGACGACCGACGACGGAGCGGTGTTCGGCTCGATCCTCGGCCCCACGTCGGACGCGGTCGAATCCGGCGGCAGGACCGGGTTCGTCGTGCCCTGTGTCTCCACCGGCCGAATCGGGTCACCTTCGGCGTCGAGAACGATGGCCCAGACGTCACCCACCCGTCCGGCGTGCAACGGGTCGGTGTCGGAGATCAGCTGGTTCTGCCCATCGAGCCAGACGATCGTGCCGTCATGGTTGACGGCGTTCCAGGTGTGCGCGCCGGGCTGGTCGGACCAGGTGGTGACGATCAGCACCGCCGAGCCCGGACCTGCCGCGCGAAGCGCGTCGGCAATCGTGTCGAGGGCATTGGTGCCGGCGCCCTGGTGAGCGAAGCTGGACCGGAGCGCCTGCTCCTGGCGCAGGGTACTGCCCGCCTCGACCTGCGCTGACGGCACCGTCGACGCGGCCACCTCCGGCCGCCCGAACCAGGTCGACAGAACCGAGAGCCCGACGTCCGCGCAGTTGTTGTCCCTGCCTGTGACGGTGGGTCCACCGTCGTTGACCAGCCCGGCCCACGGACCACGCGGATCCGGGTGGACTTCGGGTCGCCCTGTGTTCGTATCACGCGGCACGGCCGCCTCGAGCAACTGCTGATCGGCCTGGTCGGGGGGGACCAGACCGTCAGGCCGGCCGTAGGGACGATTGTCGCTCAGCGGCGGCCCGTTACCCACCACGCCGGGCACAGTCGGCTGGTAGGCGTTGACATCGCGGTCCGGGTCCGTGATCGGCTCCACCCCGAACTGCGGCAGGAAGTGTGCGCACGACCGACAAGGCGGCCGGTAATGTCCTAGCTCGTAGGTGACGCCATCAGAAAATGCCGGTTTGACCTGATGAGTGACTATCTTGGAACCTCGGAGTGCATCCAGGGCCCACTGATCGAACTCGCCGGGCCTGCCTTCCGCCTCCCATTGCTGCTCGAGTTGGTAGAGCTGGTCAGAGACCAGAGCCACCTCCGCACACTTGCCATGTCCGCTGCCGGTGCCGTCGGCCAGGGCAGCCGCCGTCCGGTTCAGGGCGGCCTGCGCAAGCCGGTGCACGCGCGGCTCGGTGGCCGGTGTCGTGCCCTTGTTCGCGGCCATGCTGGTATGCGCGGTGATCTCGCCATTGGGCATGAGCAACGCCCCTGCCATACCGGGCTGCTTGCTCTTCGAGACCGTGGCTGCCTTGACCGCTGCGCGAACGGTCTCGGCCAGCGTCCGCGACGCCTCAATCAGAGACCGTTCCGCAGCAGGGCCAGTGGGATCACCGTCCACCGACGTCGGGTCGGTCTGCCAACTATGCGTGCCGCGGCCCGTCGGCCCTTCTGATCGCCTCAGAGTCTGGGGATCGACAGGGCCGCTGGCAGCACGCGGTCCGGTGGGGTCGCTGGTCAGCGTTCCCGAACTGCCCGGCACCGGGACGACGACGGGGACGTCCACAGCGGCCTGCGGGGAGGAATCCGCGCGTCCCCTGATCGAATCGGTCTCGCCGACCGGGATGACGGGAGGCTTGGTGTCAGGGGAGGCGACGGTCGGATCGATGCCCATGGTCTGGGCCGGCACCGTCAGCGGGTCCACGGGTGAGGTGCGACCCTCCGTCCGGCTGGCGGCCGGCACGTTGCCCGGCGCGGATGGAGTACCCGTCGGCGATGAGACACTCTGCTGGCTGGTCGCGCCCTGCTGGGTGGTGGTCCCGGGCTGGTTGGTGGGGCCGGTTTGGGCCGGAACGGTCGATGGCGGCCCGGTGGGCGGCGTCAGCGACACCGACCCGGCTGAGTTCGCCGTCGCAGTGTTGACGAGCGGGCCGCCCGGCGTCGTACGGCCCGACGCCGGTTGCGGGGCGGTGCTGCTGGTGTTCTGGGCCCCCGGCGTGGCCGGG
This sequence comes from Verrucosispora sp. SN26_14.1, assembly GCF_004307965.1. NCBI lineage: Bacteria > Bacillati > Actinomycetota > Actinomycetes > Micromonosporales > Micromonosporaceae > Micromonospora > Verrucosispora sp. SN26_14.1. Next base: position 6,143 of record NZ_SISL01000206.1, read on the forward strand.
GCGTTCGCACCAGCAGTCGGCGTACCGGTGGTCGGCGTCGGCGCATTGGCGACGTTCGCCGTCGGTGAAGTGGTTGTCGTCAGCGATCCGGCCGTCGAGGTCGGGTGCGTTGGGGTGGGTGTCGCCGGAGCCGCCGTGCCGGGTGGCGGGCCGACAACCGGGGCTACAGGTGGCGTGTTGGGATCCGCCGCTGGAGAGGTCTCCGAAGTATGGGATTCAGCAACGTTGTCGATCGGGCTGATGCCGACGGTGTCGGTGGTGGGCGAATCGGTCCGGGTGGCGGTGGACCCGGTCGCGCCGTCACCGGTCGTGGTGACGGCGCCCTCCACCCGTGGGCCTGACACCTGCCCACCGGCAGTGTGTTCCGTCGAACCACTTGCGGGACGATCGTTGCTTGCCGAGTCGGGGCCTGCCGAGTCCTGGGTTGCCGGCGCGATCGGCTGTCCGGCGTCGGTCGGAGCGCTGGTCGCATGGGTGCCGCCGGTCGACGGGTCGGCGGGCGCCGTGATCCCTCCGTCAGCGGGGACGGCAACCGGAGGCCCGTTCGCGCCCTCGGCGAGCGACGCACCGTCGGACGTACCCGCGTCGGCAGTCGAGGAGCCCTCGGTCGGTGCCGCGACGCCCGCGTCGGATGTCGGTGGCGCGAGGCTGATCGAACCCGACCCACTGTCCGGCACCGTGACGGCGCCGTTCTGTGTCACGCCCAGATCGGTGTTTCCGCTGCTCGGGTCGACATTCGGGCCATTGACGCCACCGGCTACGACTGCACCGGACCCTGCCCCGTCGGTGCTGCCGGTACCGGTCGCACCGGCTCCCGCTTCTGACGATCCGCTCGTCGGCGTCGCGCTACCTCCGTTGGCACCCGCTCCGGAGGTGGAGCCACCGCCGTTGGAGTTTCCCGTGGAACCACCGCCCGTGGCACCGGCTCCGCCCGCACCACCGTTGACACCTCCGACGGTGCCGAGGCCGTCGGCGGTGCCGACGTTCAGAGCCGGGTCGATTCCGCCCGCCGGGAGACCGGCGCCGGGGTTGAAGTCGCCGGTCCTGCCGAGGCCCCAGTTGGTGACGTTCGCACCCACGTTGCCCATGCTGCTACCGATCATGGTCAACCCGGTGCGGCCGGCGCCGCTGGTGAATCCGCCGAGGAACGCGTCCGCGCCCGGCATCGCCCACTGTCCGTTGACCGTGCCGTTGGCGAGCACGCTGGCCGCAGGGGAGACGACGGCGTTCTGCATGCCGGAGGCGAGACTCGTGGTGCCCCAGCGGACCATTCCGCTGCCGGGGAAGGAGAGCTGCGAGGGGCGGAACGAGAAGGGCATGTGCGGTGCCACCCGCCGGCCGGCGAAATGCATGCCGGTGCCGAGCACGCCGCCGATCGCGCCGCCCACCCCGGCGGTCAGGGTCCGGTTACCGTCCCACTGCCGCCGCTCGCCGGTGTGCATCTGGTACGCCTGGGCACCCACGTCGATGATCAGCTCTTCGCCGATCTCCTCGACCAGTTCCAGGCCGAGCCGGGTCATCCCCTGGCGAAAACCCTGGCTGCTGACGATCTGCCCGAGCCTGGTGCCGGCGGCGCGCAGGGCCGTCTGCATGCCGGCACGGGTGAGCAGTTGCCGGCCCATCTGGGCGATCAACCGGCGGAAGGCGACCGTCACGGCCTGCCGACCGGCCGCCAGGATGCCCGGGATCGCTCCGGCCGACACACCGCCCAGCCAGGCCATCAGCAGGGCGACGAAGACCGCGATGACGGTGATGAAGACCGCGATCAGCACGGTCAGCTTGGCGTACTCGATCTCCAGAGCGGCCTGGTCGCAGCCGGCGGCGTACGCCGCGGCGACCTCCTGCATGAGCGGCAGGCCGGTGTTCGGGTCGACGGCGATCTGGTTCCAGAGCCCGCCGAACGCCTCGCCGGCACCGCCGCCCCATGCCTGCAGGATCTTCATGACCGCCGGGTCGGCCTCGCCCAACGCCTCGCTGATCGCGTCCGCCATCACCTGCCAGGCGTCGGCGAGCTCCCGCATCTTGTCTTCGTCGCCGCTGGGCCACGCCTCGCCCGCGCTCACCCAGCAGATGGCGTCCCAGACCCACGCGTACTCGCCCAGCGAGTTCCTGGGATTGGGTACCGCCACCCCGCGTGCCCTTCCGTCCGATGTCGAACGACGTACGGTCGCCGGCTACTTCTCTTCGCCGCCGAACAGCGTCCGGGTCATGTCGTCGACGTCGACGGTGCCCTCGACCGCACCCTTGACGGTCGGGCCCAGCAGCTCCACCACCGGCACCAGACCGTGGCCCATGTCGAGGACCTTCTGTGCCGGCTGGTTGTCGCCGCCGAGGTAGTTCTTGTTGAACTCGTTGCCCGGCTCGTCGTCGCCCCACGGCCGACCGCCGTTGAGCGTCTCGATCGTCGTGGCGGCACTCCGGAAACGCATGGCCAGCAGGGCACCGGCGGAGCCCAGTCGGTTGGCACCGTCCAGGGCCGCGTCGGGCTTGACGAAGGTCTCGCGCAGTTCGCTCACCGTTTCTCCTCCCCGGGCAGGTCACTGTCCAGCTGTCGGAAGATCCCGTCGAGATCGTGGTCGATGTAGGCCTGGAACTGGCTGTCCGGCACGTACGGCTGGAGGAGCTGCTCGACCTCGGCCATGGCCTTCTCACTCGCCCGGCGGATCGTCTCGGTGACGGTGGCCGAGAGCTCCTTGGAGTCCGGACGGCGATAGATGCGCGGGTCGAACTCGACCTTCGTCACCTGCCCACGGGGCCCGGCGGTCACGGTGACCAGGCCATCCTCGGAGGTGACCGTGGCCTTCACCGCTTTGATCTTCTGCTGGAGGTCACCCACGCCGGAGCGCATCCGCTCGAACTGAGCCATCAGTTCGTCGGCACGGGCGCGCAGCGCCTGTACGTCCATGGCGTGTCCCTCCCCGCGCACGTCCACGTCTCACCCGCGCCTTGGGCGTGGCGACTCGACCATACTGAATGGGCGCGACATCGGGGTGGCCGGTCTGCGGCCGAGCGTCGTTAGGATGCACCGGCACCGGTCGACGGGGAGGTGAGCAGGCAGTGTTCCGTGACCGTCCGATCGCGGCATTCGCCCTCGTGGGAGCCGTTCTGGCCACGATGGTGACCGCGCCCGCCCCGACCCCGGCCCGGGCCGATCCGACGATTTGCCGGAATCCGAGCGATCCGGGAGAGATGAACATCGAGACCCCGTGGCACCAGCGGTGGTTGGCGCCGCAGCGGGTCTGGCCGTTCAGCACCGGTGCGCGGGTGAAGGTCGCGGTGATCGACTCCGGCACGGACAGCACCCATCCCCAGATGGCCGGACGGGTGGCCGCCGGCTTCGACGCGTTGCGTGACGCACCGGGGGGCGATGTGGACTGTGTCTCCCACGGCACTGCCGTGGCCAGCATCATCGCGGCCGGCCGGATGGAGGGGGTCGGGTTCTACGGCCTTGCTCCGGACGCCACGATCGTGCCGATCCGGGTCAGTGAGCGCAACGCCAACGAGCAGCCGGGAACCGGTGGCGACACCGTCACCAGCGAGGTCTTCGCCCGGGCGATCCGGCGGGCGGTCGACGAGGGCGCCAAGGTGATCAACATGTCGGTGACGCTCTACTACTGGGACAAGGACGTCGAGCAGGCCGTCAGGTACGCGGTGGATCGGGACGTCGTGCTGGTGGCCGCCGCCGGCAACCAGCACCAGGACGGTGCCCGTCCCGACCCGGTGCCGTACCCGGCCGACTTCGACGGGGTGATCGGCGTGGGCGCCGTCGACCAGAACGGGGCCCGGATCAGGCAGTCCCAGATCGGACCGTACGTGGACGTCGTCGCGCCGGGTGGGGCGGTGGTGGCCGCCACCCGCGTGTTCGGACACAGCGTCTGGGACGGCACCAGCTTCGCCGCCCCGATGGTGAGCGCCACCGCCGCGCTGATCCGCGCGGCGGAGCCGAACCTGTCGGCCAAGGAGGTCACCCGGCGGATCCTGGCCACCGCCGACCCGGCCCGTGGCGACGCCGAGGCCGGGTACGGCAGTGGAGTGGTCAATCCGTACCGCGCCGTCACCGAACGTCTGACCAGTGCGGCACCGGTGGCCCAACCTCCGCTGCCCGACGTGCCCTACGACGCCGCTGCAGAGGCCCGTGCCGAGCGGTGGGCGGTCTTCGGCCGGTGGGCACTCTGGATCGGTCTGCCGCTGGCCGTGCTCGCGGTCGGCGTGGCGGTCCTGGCGGCGTTGCTGCCGCGCGGGCGACGCACCCGGTGG
>NZ_SISL01000207.1:0-10398 GCF_004307965.1 Verrucosispora sp. SN26_14.1
GTGCCCTCGCCGGCCGGGCGGTCACGCGCAGCGCCGGGTACGGCGTCGCGGTGCTCGTCCTCGGTGTGGTCCTCGCCCTGGTGTTCGGCCGCGTCGACCCGGCGCTCCGGTGGCTGGCCCCGCCGTTGCTGACCACCGCGCGGGCGCTGGCCGGGTCCCTGTCGTGGGCGACCGGGGTGCTGGTGACCGCCTGGGCGCTCGGTTGGGCGGCCATGCTTCTGGCGGGTTGTCGGCGTGCCCGCCATCGACGTGCCTGACGTTCACCGTCCGTGGTGACCGAGCGCACTCCGGGGCGATTTGGCGGCTACCGGGAGTAGGGCGTAACCTAGGCCGCGAAGTTCCACCCAGAGACCGCTGGTCACCGTGCTCCGGCACGGTCGAAGGTCCGCGAAGACGGGCGACCCGCGTAGGGCGGCAAGCGAAAACTGGCAGAGTCCCCGTGGTCCGCCGACTGCGATGATCTCCGCCGACCTCGCCCCGTGCGCCCTGCGCCGGGGCTTTTCTGTTGCCGCGATGCCTCCGTCTCCGTCACAGGCGCCTGTCTGCGACGGTGACCAGCCTCGAGTAACGAGAGAGGAGGGACATGGCGGACAAGCCGATCCGGGCCGACAAGGCCTCGGCCGTTGCTGAGCTGACGGAGAACTTCCGCAGCGCGGGTGCCACCGTGCTGACCGAGTACCGCGGTCTGACGGTTTCCCAGCTCACCCAGCTGCGGCGCTCGCTCGGCAAGGAGACCACCTACACCGTCGCCAAGAACACGCTGGCCAAGCGTGCTGCGGCAGATGCGGGTATCTCCGGCCTCGACGAGCTGTTCACCGGTCCTACCGCGCTGACTTTCGTTTCGGGCGACGTCGTCGAGGCGGCGAAGGGGCTTCGCGACTTCGCGAAGTCCAACCCGAAGCTCGTCATCAAGGGCGGCGTCTTCGAGGGCAAGGCCATTTCCGCGGCCGAGGTCACGAAGCTCGCCGACCTGGAGTCCCGTGAGGTGCTGCTGGCCAAGCTGGCCGGCGCGATGAAGGGCAACCTGAGCAAGGCCGCGGCCCTGTTCCAGGCCCCGCTGTCGAAGACCGCCCGTCTGGCGGCCGCCCTGCAGGACAAGAAGCGTGAGCAGGAGGGCGCCGAGGCGGCCTGAGGCCGCGCGGCGCACCCACGTTCTTAGTTAACCATTCAGAAAGGACGCCAGATATGGCGAAGCTCAGCACCGAAGAGCTGCTCGACGCGTTCAAGGAGATGACGCTGATCGAGCTCTCCGAGTTCGTGAAGCAGTTCGAGGAGACCTTCGAGGTCACCGCCGCCGCCCCGGTCGCGATGGCGGCGGGCCCGGCCCAGGGTGGCGCTGCCGCCGAGGCCGAGCCGGAGAAGGACGAGTTCGACGTCATCCTCGACGCCGACGGTGGCAAGAAGATCCAGGTCATCAAGGTCGTGCGTGAGCTGACCGGCCTGGGCCTCAAGGAGGCCAAGGACCTGGTCGAGGCCGCGCCGAAGGCGATCCTCGAGAAGGTCAACAAGGAGGCCGCCGACAAGGCCAAGGCCAAGCTGGAGGGCGAGGGCGCCAAGGTCACCCTCAAGTGACCTGAGCCTCACCCGGGCGTACCGGCTCACGTGAGCCGGGGCACACCCACATCGCGGCGGGCGACGATCCGGATCTCGGATCGGCGCCCGCCGTGTGGTTTCACTGCCCGGAACCGGTCATGAGCAGGGCGTGTGCATCGCGGCGGGCGCGGGCCCGAACGGCAGTGGTTTCGCCCGTGGGTGGGAAAGACCGTCGGATGGCGGCACCGGGCCTTGACGCGACCATGGACTCCCAGGCACGCTGACATCAGCAAGACCTTCCGCGCTTGCGACGGCCACCGGCTGGGTATGAAGCGGCAGCACCACCGCCGCAGACATCTGGGCGGCCCGGCAGGGACGTTGCGTTCCGAGCGGCCCGGTGTGACCCGTTTCCAGGGTCCCGAGGCTCGTTCCGCAACTTCCTGCGGGGTGGGCTGGACAGCGGTTAGCCTCTCGGCTACACTGCTAGTTTGCGCTGCCTTCCGACTTGACCCCTGCTCGGAAATGTCCGTTTGTGGATATTTTCTGGTGGGGTCATTGGAGTGCACGCGTACCAGCCGTTCTGCAGCACCGGTCCTCGGAAGGACGCATCTTGGCAGCTTCCCGCCCTGCGAAGACCAGTCGTACGTCGAGCGCATTCGCTCCCCGCCGAGTTTCCTTCGGTCGGATCACCGAACACCTCGAGGTCCCCAACCTCCTTGCCATTCAGAACGAGTCCTTCGACTGGCTCGTCGGCAACGAGGGTTGGCAGGGCCGGTCGGCGGACGACCCGCACGCACGCTCGGGTCTCGCGGAAATCCTCGACGAGATCAGTCCCATTGAGGACTTCTCTGGCACCATGTCGCTTTCCTTCTCGGCACCGCGCTTCGACGAGGTCAAGGCCTCGATCGAGGAGTGCAAGGAGAAGGACCTGACCTACTGCGCGCCGCTCTTCGTGACCGCGGAGTTCACCAACAACACCACCGGCGAGATCAAGAGCCAGACGGTGTTCATGGGTGACTTCCCGATGATGACGCCGAAGGGCACCTTCATCATCAACGGCACCGAGCGCGTCGTGGTCAGCCAGCTCGTCCGCTCGCCGGGCGTCTACTTCGACAAGCAGCCGGACAAGACCTCCGACCGCGACCTCTCCAGCGTCAAGGTCATCCCCAGCCGGGGTGCCTGGCTGGAGTTCGACATCGACAAGCGCGACACGGTCGGCGTACGCATCGACCGTAAGCGTCGGCAGGCCGTCACGGTCCTGCTCAAGGCCGTCGGATGGTCGGCCGAGCGGATCCGCGAGAAGTTCGGCTGGTCCGAGCTGATGATGACCACGCTCGAGAAGGACCACATCGCCGGCCAGGACGAGGCGCTACTCGACATCTACCGGAAGTTGCGCCCTGGCGAGCCGCCGACCCGCGAGAACGCCCAGACCCTGCTCGACAACCTCTTCTTCAACCCGAAGCGGTACGACGTCGCCAAGGTCGGTCGGTACAAGTTCAACAAGAAGCTCGAAGTGAGCGTGCCGATCACCACCGGCACGCTGACCGAGGACGACATCGTCGCCACCGTGGAGTACCTCTGCCGGCTGCACGCCGGTGAGGAGGGCTACGAGGCCGACGACATCGACCACTTCGGCAACCGGCGCCTGCGTACCGTGGGCGAGCTGATCCAGAACCAGGTTCGGGTCGGTCTGTCCCGGATGGAGCGGGTCGTCCGCGAGCGGATGACGACTCAGGACGTCGAGGCGATCACGCCGCAGACCCTGATCAACATCCGCCCCGTGGTCGCCGCGATCCGGGAGTTCTTCGGCACCTCGCAGCTGTCCCAGTTCATGGACCAGACCAACCCGCTGGCGGGCCTGACCCACCGGCGTCGGCTGAGCGCGCTCGGCCCGGGTGGTCTGTCCCGGGAGCGGGCCGGCTTCGAGGTCCGCGACGTGCACCCGTCCCACTACGGCCGGATGTGCCCGATCGAGACGCCGGAAGGCCCGAACATCGGCCTGATCGGCGCGCTGTCCACCTTCGCCCGGGTCAACCCGTTCGGCTTCATCGAGACGCCGTACCGGAAGGTCGTCGACGGTCGGGTCACCGACCAGATCGACTACCTGACCGCGGACGAGGAGGACCGGTTCGTCAAGGCGCAGGCCAACGCGCCGCTGCGGGCCGACGGCACGTTCGCCGAGGACCGCGTCCTGGTCCGCCGTAAGGGCGGCGAGACCGAGGACGTCGCGCCGGGTGCGGTGGACTACATGGACGTGTCGCCGAGGCAGATGACCTCGGTCGCGACCGCGATGATCCCGTTCCTGGAGCACGACGACGCGAACCGGGCCCTGATGGGCGCGAACATGCAGCGTCAGGCGGTCCCGCTGGTCAAGGCGGAGTCGCCGCTGGTCGGCACCGGCATGGAGTACCGTGCCGCGGTCGACGCCGGTGACGTGGTGGTGGCCGAGGTCGGTGGCGTGGTCGAGGACCTCTGCGCCGACTACATCACCGTCCACCAGGACGACGGCCACCGCCGGACGTACCTCCTGCACAAGTTCCGCCGCTCCAACGCCGGCTCCTGCGTCAACCAGAAGCCGGTCGTCTTCGAGGGTGACCGGGTCGAGGCCGGCCAGGTGGTCGCCGACGGGCCGTGCACCGACGAGGGCGAGATGGCCCTCGGGCGCAACCTGCTCGTGGCGTTCATGTGCTGGGAGGGCCACAACTACGAGGACGCGATCATCCTGTCGCAGCGCCTCGTACAGCAGGACGTGCTCACCTCGATCCACATCGAGGAGCACGAGGTCGACGCGCGGGACACCAAGCTCGGCCCGGAGGAGATCACCCGCGACATCCCGAACGTCAGCGAGGAGATGCTCGCCGACCTCGACGAGCGCGGGATCATCCGGATCGGTGCCGAGGTCGTCCCCGGCGACATCCTGGTCGGCAAGGTCACCCCGAAGGGCGAGACCGAGCTGACTCCGGAGGAGCGGCTGCTCCGCGCGATCTTCGGTGAGAAGGCGCGTGAGGTCCGGGACACCTCGCTGAAGGTGCCGCACGGTGAGACCGGCACGGTCATCGGCGTGCGTACCTTCTCCCGCGAGGACGGCGACGAACTGCCGCCGGGCGTCAACGAGCTGGTCCGGGTCTACGTCGCCCAGAAGCGGAAGATCCAGGACGGCGACAAGCTCGCCGGCCGGCACGGCAACAAGGGCGTCATCTCCAAGATCCTGCCGGTCGAGGACATGCCGTTCCTGGAGGACGGCACCCCGGTCGACATCGTGCTCAACCCGCTGGGTGTGCCGAGCCGGATGAACATCGGCCAGGTACTCGAGACCCACCTGGGCTGGGTGGCCAAGACCGGTTGGAAGGTCGACGGCGACGACGCGGAGTGGAAGCGTCAGCTCCAGGGGATCGGTGCGGACGAGTCCGAGCCGGACACCAACGTGGCCACGCCGGTCTTCGACGGTGCCCGCGAGGAGGAGATCTCCGGTCTGCTCGCGTCGACCCTGCCCAACCGGGACGGCAACCAGCTGATCGGTGCCAGCGGTAAGGCGCAGCTGTTCGACGGTCGCTCCGGCGAGCCGCTGCCGGACCCGATCGCGGTCGGCTACATCTACATCCTGAAGCTCAACCACCTGGTCGACGACAAGATCCACGCACGGTCGACCGGTCCGTACTCGATGATCACGCAGCAGCCGTTGGGTGGTAAGGCGCAGTTCGGTGGCCAGCGCTTCGGTGAGATGGAGTGCTGGGCGATGCAGGCCTACGGTGCCGCGTACGCCCTGCAGGAGCTGCTGACGATCAAGTCCGACGACGTCCTGGGCCGGGTCAAGGTCTACGAGGCGATCGTCAAGGGCGAGAACATCCCCGAGCCGGGCATTCCCGAGTCGTTCAAGGTGCTGCTCAAGGAGCTGCAGTCGCTGTGCCTCAATGTCGAGGTGCTCTCCAGCGACGGTGTGGCCCTGGAGATGCGCGAGACCGACGACGAGGTCTTCCGGGCCGCGGAGGAGCTGGGTATCGACCTTTCCCGGCGCGAGCCGAGCTCGGTCGAGGAAGTGTGACGTTGCGGTCCGGTGACGGGGCGGCCCCTTCGGAGGTCACCCCGTCCCGGGCCCGGACCCGGTCAGCTGCTAGCGCAACAAGCGACGTGTGAGGGAATGAACGTGCTCGACGTCAACTTTTTCGACGAGTTGCGAATTGGGCTGGCGACCGCCGACGACATCCGTCAGTGGTCGCACGGCGAGGTCAAGAAGCCCGAGACGATCAACTACCGCACCCTCAAGCCGGAGAAGGACGGGCTCTTCTGCGAGAAGATCTTCGGTCCTCAGCGGGACTGGGAGTGCTACTGCGGCAAGTACAAGCGGGTCCGGTTCAAGGGCATCATCTGTGAGCGCTGCGGCGTCGAGGTGACCCGCTCGAAGGTCCGCCGGGAGCGGATGGGCCACATCGAGCTCGCCGCGCCGGTGACCCACATCTGGTACTTCAAGGGCGTGCCGAGCCGGCTGGGTTACCTGCTGGACCTCGCCCCGAAGGACCTCGAAAAGATCATTTACTTCGCCTCGTACGTCGTGACGAGCGTTGACGCCGAAGCGCGTCACCGTGACCTCTCGACCATCGAGAACGAGATCCTGGCCGAGAAGCGGCAGTCCGAGAACAGCCGCGACTCGGAGATCGAGAAGCGGGCCGCCAAGCTTGAGGCCGACCTGGCCGAGCTGGAGGCCGAGGGCGCGAAGGCGGACGTCCGGCGCAAGGTCAAGGAGGGCGGAGAGCGCGAGATGCGCCAGATCCGCGACCGGGCCCAGCGCGAGATCGACCGCCTCGACGAGGTGCTGGACACCTTCCGCAAGCTCGACTCGAAGCAGCTGGTCACCGACGAGCTGCTCTACCGCGAGCTGCGTGACCGGTTCGGCGAGTACTTCACCGGGGGCATGGGCGCCGAGGCGATCAAGGCCCTGGTGCAGAACATGGACCTCGCCGCCGAGGCGGAGAACCTCCGGGAGACCATCCGTACCGGCAAGGGGCAGCGGAAGATCCGGGCGCTCAAGCGGCTCAAGGTCGTCGCGGCGTTCCAGAACACCCGCAACTCGCCGCTCGGCATGGTGCTGGACTGCGTACCGGTGATCCCGCCGGACCTGCGTCCGATGGTGCAGCTCGACGGTGGCCGCTTCGCGACCAGCGACCTGAACGACCTGTACCGCCGCGTGATCAACCGGAACAACCGGCTCAAGCGGCTGATCGACCTCGGCGCGCCCGAGATCATCGTCAACAACGAGAAGCGGATGCTGCAGGAGGCCGTCGACGCGCTGTTCGACAACGGCCGCCGCGGTCGGCCGGTCACCGGCCCGGGTAACCGCCCGCTGAAGTCGCTGTCCGACATGCTCAAGGGCAAGCAGGGCCGGTTCCGTCAGAACCTGCTGGGCAAGCGCGTCGACTACTCCGGCCGTTCGGTCATCGTGGTCGGCCCGAAGCTCAAGCTGCACCAGTGCGGCCTGCCCAAGCAGATGGCGCTGGAGCTGTTCAAGCCGTTCGTGATGAAGCGGCTGGTCGACCTGAACCACGCACAGAACATCAAGTCCGCCAAGCGGATGGTCGAGCGGCAGCGGCCGGTCGTGTGGGACGTGCTGGAAGAGGTCATCGGCGAGCACCCGGTGCTGCTCAACCGGGCGCCCACCCTGCACCGACTCGGCATCCAGGCCTTCGAGCCGCAGCTGGTCGAGGGCAAGGCCATCCAGATCCACCCGCTGGTCTGCACCGCGTTCAACGCGGACTTCGACGGTGACCAGATGGCGGTGCACGTGCCGCTCTCCGCCGAGGCCCAGGCCGAGGCCCGGATCCTGATGCTGTCGTCGAACAACATCCTCAAGCCGGCCGACGGCAAGCCGGTCACCATGCCCACCCAGGACATGGTCATCGGGCTCTACCACCTGACCCACCTCACCACCGGTGAGCGCGGGGAGGGACGGGCGTTCAGCTCGGACGCCGAGGCGCGGATGGCGTACGACAACGGCGAGCTGCACCTGCAGGCGCCGGTCAAGATCCGGCTGCGGAACGTGGTCGAGGTGGACAACGGCGTCGGTGGGCAGCCGTGGACCGCGCCCGAGGGCTGGGTCCAGGGTGAGCCGCTGACCGTGGAGACCACGCTCGGCCGGGTGCTGTTCAACGAGACCCTGCCGCAGGGCTACCGGTTCGTGAACTACGAGATCCGCAAGGGTCAGCTCTCCGCGATCGTCAACGACCTCGCCGAGCGGTTCCCCAAGGTGGCCCTGGCGGCCACCCTGGACGGGCTCAAGGAGGCCGGTTTCCACTGGGCCACCTGGTCCGGCGTGACCATCGGCATGGAGGACGTCATCGCTCCGCCGCGCAAGCGGGAGATCCTGGAGCGGTACGAGAAGGAAGCCGACCGGATCGACAAGCAGTACCAGCGTGGTCTGATGACCGCCGAGGAGCGTCGCGGCGAGCTCATCGAGATCTGGACCAAGGCGACCAACGAGGTCGCCAAGGAGATGGACACCGCGCTGCCGCAGGAGAACCCGCTGTGGAAGATGATCAACTCGGGTGCTCGCGGTAACCTGCTCCAGCTCCGGCAGATCGCGGCGATCCGTGGTCTGGTGGCCAACCCGAAGGGCGAGATCATCCCGCGGCCGATCAAGGCCAGCTACCGGGAGGGTCTGTCCGTGCTGGAGTACTTCATCTCCACGCACGGTGCCCGTAAGGGTCTCGCGGACACCGCCCTGCGTACCGCCGACTCGGGTTACCTGACCCGGCGTCTGGTGGACGTCTCGCAGGACGTCATCATCCGCGAGGAGGACTGCGGCACCGATCGGGCCATCCCGATGCAGGTGGGTCAGCAGCTCGACGGCCGGCTGGTGGTGCACGAGCACGCCGAGACGAGCGTGCACGCCCGTACCCTCGCCGACGACATCAAGGGGCCGGACGGCACCGTCGTCGCCGAGCGTGGCTCGGACATCAACTCGATCCTGGTCGACAAGATCGTCGCCGCCGGGGTCGACCACATCCGGGTGCGCAGCGTGCTCACCTGCGAGTCGAAGCTGGGCGTCTGCGGTGCGTGCTACGGCCGCTCGCTGCCGACCGGCAAGATCGTGGACGTCGGCGAGGCGGTCGGCATCATCGCGGCCCAGTCGATCGGTGAGCCGGGTACGCAGCTGACGATGCGGACCTTCCACACCGGTGGTGTCGCGGGTGAGGACATCACCCAGGGTCTGCCGCGTGTCCAGGAGATCTTCGAGGCCCGGATCCCGAAGGGTAAGGCGCCGATCGCCGACACCCCCGGCCGGATCCGGATCGAGGACGGCGAGCGGTCGCGCAAGATCGTCGTGATCCCCGACGACGGCAGCGACGAGATCGTGTACGACAAGATCTCGAAGCGGGTCCGGCTGCGGGCGCACGACGGCGACCACGTCGAGGTCGGCGAGAAGCTCACCGAGGGCACCATCGACCCCCACGAGCTGCTCCGTATCCTCGGCCCGCGCGCGGTCCAGGTCCACCTGACCCAGGAGGTCCAGGAGGTCTACCGCTCGCAGGGTGTGCTCATCCACGACAAGCACATCGAGATCATCATCCGCCAGATGCTCAAGCGGGTGACGGTCATCGACTCCGGCTCGACCGAGTTCCTGCCGGGTGTGCTGGTCGACCGGGCGCTGTTCGAGTCGGAGAACCGCCGACTCGTCGGCGAGGGCGGCGAGCCCGCCGCCGGGCGTCCGGTGCTGATGGGTATCACCAAGGCCTCGCTGGCCACCGACTCCTGGCTCTCGGCGGCCTCCTTCCAGGAGACCACCCGGGTGCTGACCGACGCGGCGATCCACGCCCGCAGCGACTCGCTGATCGGTCTCAAGGAGAACGTGATCATCGGTAAGCTCATCCCGGCCGGTACCGGCATCAGCAAGTACCGCAACGTCCGGGTCGAGCCGACCGAGGAGGCGAAGGCCAAGGTCTACTCGATGACCGGCTACCCGGAGACCGACTACGGTTTCGGGCCGGCCAGTGGCCAGGCGGTTCCGCTGGACGACTTCGACTTCGGGTCGTACCGCTAGGACCGTGTGACGTGGGAGGCCCCCGGCATCTGCCGGGGGCCTCCTCGTGTCCGTACCCGCCGCTGCGGCGCGCGGCGCGGCCCGGGCAGGCATCATGTGCTCATGACGATCGCACCCGGACCGGCACCGACCGAGTCGGCGCCACGTCATCCGCTCGACCCCGATCCGGTCCGGGCCACCAAGGCTCGCGCGGTGTTCGCGCTCGGGCTGATGGGGGCGATGACCGGCCTGCTGCTGGGCGGGGTGGTCCCCGCGACGGTCGCGCTGCACCTGGCCCGGCAGGCGCGCCGGGAGGCGTACGCGTCAGGTGGTTTCCTGACCGGCGCGGCCTGGCTGCGTCGCGGCGAACGACTGGCCTGGACGGGATTGGTGCTGGTCGCGGTGAGCGTGGTGGCGCTGCTGGTGATCGGTGTGGTCCGGCTCGCCGAGGCGCCCTACGGGCAGGACTTCGCTCCCACCGTCGACTGACCCGGCCCGAGGTGGCCATCGCGCCGGGCACGGTGGGCTGACTCGCGGCGGTAGCCTGACGGTGTCCGTCGCACGGCGGTGGACGCGGCCGATGAGGAGGAGATCCCGTGACCGAACCGGCGCGCGCCGAGGGCGGCGAGTCCGCCCAGCCCACGTCCGGGCACTCGGACGACGCGGCCGGGGCGGCACCGGGGGAGCAGCCACGACCCGGGTCCGCACCGGAGCCCCCCGTCCCGCCATCCCCGTCCGGGTACGCGCCGACCGACGCCCCGCCGCCGCAGACTCCGCCGTCCGGACCGTCCGCTCACGGTGCCGCCCCCGACTCGTCGCCGGCGAGTCCGCCCGGACCGCCGACTGCCGGCGCC